>JAIOHN010000902.1 GCA_019912985.1 Anaerolineae bacterium
AATATATAGAGCATGTTAAACTGCCCTGGCTCGAATGACAAAATCCGATGATCTTCAACAGACCGCAGCTCAAGCGTGAACGTGTCCGCTGTTTCTTTGATGACCCTACGTACGCGATAATTTTCCGGTAGCATGGGGTCAATCACCGTCTGATTGTTCTTCAATGCGACTTCAACCATAGACATTCATCACCTGTAAACGGGTAGCCTGTAAACGGTCGACCAGAATGCCTGCGAAACGTTTCATCAGCTCATAGCCGAGATCGTGATCTGCTTCGCATTTCTCACGCAGACATTTGCCATCAAATGCGGTCATGCGCACCAGAGTCAGTGCGTGGGCGTCATAGTGCCATTTGTATGGTGGGAACAGCCACGACCAACCCAGCACGTCGTCTTCAAGCAGGGTTTGAATGCGGACTGCACCGCGACGGTGGTCATATATTTCGATGGCAACCATACCGTGTCGGATAACATAGAATTGATCTGCTGCTTCGCCTGCGTGGAAGAGATATTCTTCCGCATTGACGGTGACGTTGGTTGCGCAATCCGCAATAAGGCGCAGGTATTCCGGCTTCAGATCGTGGAAAAACTTGTGGGTGCTGATCATTTCTTGAATGGTAATCATGATAATAATCTCTTTTCGTCAGTTCAGGATCGTTCTCGATCAGAAAGAACTTCGCTGCTCCTCTCCTGACGGACGCTGGAACGGAAAGTTTCTGCGTCGCGTCCTTCGTTTATCAGTATTGCTACAAAGCCTCCACCTCGGCTGTGAGATCAATGCCGACCGGGCACCATGTGATGCAGCGTCCACAGCCAACACAACCGGAGGTGCCGAATTGCTCGTGCCACGCTGCCAGCTTATGAGTAAGCCACTGGCGATAACGTGCCTTTGGCGAATATCGCACACTGCCACCGTGAATGTAGGAGAAGTCCATCGTAAAACAGGAATCCCAGACGCGGTTGCGTTCGGCATGTTCACCTGCGAGGTCGGTGGTGTCTTCAACCGTTACACAGAAGCACGTGGGGCATACCATGGTGCAGTTGCCGCAGGTCATACAACGTGCTGCAACAGCTTCCCAGTGTGGATGCTCGTAGCTTTCAAAGAGTTTTTCTTTGAGACCGGTGGTATCCATCTGACGACCCATATGCTGAGCAACCGCTTCAACCGTTTTCCTTGCTCGGTTGACTTCGGCTTCTGAGGCTTCACGGTGTGTAACCTGTTGCAGAATGGCATCACCGCGTTCTGTGCCGACTTCTACGATGAAGAAGTGATGCTCCTCTTCGAGCATCTCGGTCAGGGCGAGATCGTAACCTGAAGTGACTGCCGGGCCAGTGTCCATTGAAGCACAGAAACACGTTCCGCCTGCCTGCCCGCAGTTTACAGCGACCACGAACAACCCTTCACGCCGTTTCTGGTAGATAGGCTCGACAAAGGCTCCATTCAAAAATACGTTGTCTTGAATCGCGATCGCATGAAGTTCGCAGGAACGAACACCGATGAAGGCATAGCGGGGTACTTCATCAGTGTTTGGCAAAATATTGAAATTGCCGTTTTCTCGTTGGGCCTGCCACAACTGCGCCTTTGGTGGATGGAGGTGATTTTTCCATGACTGGGGACCGGTGGTGTAACCAAACCATGCCTGGTCCGAGCGAGGTTTTAGTCGATAATGACCGTTATCCTGCTCATCTGTCCAGCCTTCTGGAAAATCCGAAACTGAGAAGATGTCTTCGTAGAGGATTGCTCCATCGCGCGCAGTAGGGCCAATGACCTGATAGCCTTCTTCTTGCAGCGCATCGAGCAACTGTTGGAAATGTTCACTTTCGATTACGAATTGCATTCTATCCATAAAATCCATTTCTATTCTCCCCCAATACCAGACTACTTCATCCCGCTTTTAGCAACACGTGACATAAAGCAGTATTTATTGTGAAAATTATCACATATTACTTTTGAGTCAGGAAAAAGATCAATCGGAGACGTGTGCTTTTACACTACCAGCACCGGGAGACTCGTTCTATGGTAAGCATAGGAGGTAAACACCGTGTTCACGGCAGCGATGCTGGTCATTTTTGCGGCGATATGTGGCGTACAGGCGATGCGCGCTGTGCGCCTGCTACATGCTGCGCTATGGCTCGCTGGACTCAGTGTTGCGGTGACACTGATGCTTTACAGCGTTGGCGCTGCGACAATGGCCGTGATCGAACTAAGCCTGAGTGTTGGCCTGATTACTATTCTGCTGGTGTTTGCGATTAGTCTGGTTGGTGCTGATTCCCCTGACCAACCTGTATCCCGCCCGTTAAACATTCCACTTGTGCTCGCCATGCTGCTCCTGATTGTCGGATTGACAGTACCTCTATTAGGAGAGCAGGGTGGGGGAATCGAAGAATCTTTTTCAACTATATTCTGGCAGCAGCGCGAAGCGGATGTGATCGCACAAATCGCACTGATTTTTGCTGGCGTTCTGGGTGTGCTCGCCTTATTGACTGAGGCAGGCCAGAGGCAGGCATCACAGCAACAGATTGAGGAGCAAGTGCAGCCAGAAACGCCCGAAGATGCGCTCATGTCCGAAGAGCAACCGGAGCTTGAGAAGGTATGACTTCACTACATATTCTGCTCGCTGGTGCGTTTCTGCTGTTAGGTATTGGATTGTATGGCCTGCTGATCATCCGCAACATGATCAAGATTGTGATCGCAATCCAGGTCATGGTAAAAGGCGCGATGCTTGCCTTCGTAGTTGCGGGGGCGCTGAATGAGCAACTCAATCTTGGACAAAGCCTCGCTCTGACTGTTATTGCTGCGGATACGATTGTTGCCATTATCGGGTTGGCATTGGCGATCCGCATTCAGCAGCGCAGCGGCACACTCAATGTTGATGAGGTAATGCATCTGGAGGGGTAATCATGCCGCCGGTGGTGGTCCTATCGCTCGCGTTATCCCCTGTGGTCTATCTCACAGGGCGCTGGTTTACTGCTGCTGCACGGATCGTCACGCTGGCCGCGCTTGCTGTCCTCTGGCTGATCTTCGGGCTAGCCGCGCAGGAACTTTCCACTACTAACGCATTAATTTACACCCATGGCGCGATCTCATTCTATTTCGATGGCCTGAGTTTACCCATCACCGTCATTATTCTGATCCTCAGTACTCTGGTCACGATCTTTTCCGGTCCTGATATTCGCGGCAGAACAGGTGAAGAAAAGTATTATGCCATGCTGCTGCTGCTGACAGGCGCAGTTATCGGCCTGGTCAGTGCAGGTGATCTTTTTAACCTCTGGGTGTGGTTTGAAATGATCGCTATCTCCTCCTATTTGCTGGTGGCGTTTTATGGCGACCGTGCTGCTACACTGGCCGCCTGTGCCAAATACCTCATCCAGACTGCGACTGGCTCGATTCTCGTGCTGTTTGGCATTGCCCTGATCTTTGCGCAGACAGGAAGCCTTGATCTCAGGCAGACACAGGTGGCACTCTCACCGTTGATGATTGTGGCTGGTGTCCTGTTTGTCATTGGTTTCGGCGTGAAAATCGCACTTGTTCCCACTTATACCTGGCTGCCGGATGCTTATGCACAGGCTCCAAGTGGCATCAGCGCCTTGCTATCCGGCATCGTCACTGTGAGCGGGCTGGCTGCGCTTCTCCGTGTCCTCGCTTTGCTAAACGCTGCAACCCTCGAATGGGGCGCGGTCTTAATTGGTTTTGGAACCGTCAACATTGTGGTCGGAAACTTGCTGGCCTTGCGACAGGATGAGGTGAAGCGAATCTTCGCTTATTCTAGCATCAGCCATATTGGTTTCATGCTGCTTGCGGTGGGTATCGGCGTTTACGCGGAGCAGGAGATCGGGTTTCGCGGGGGGATGCTGCACCTGTTTATTCACGCGCTGATGAAGTCATTGGCGTTTTTGGTCATAGGGGCGGTGATTTATATCCAGAAACGTGACGATTCAGCGCTGCGCGTCAAGGATTTGACAGGTTTAGCCGGGCGTACACCGCTGCTGGCTGTGGCAATGATAGTCGCTTGCCTCAGTCTGGTAGGGATGCCGTTACTGGCCGGGTTTATGTCCAAGTGGGTGATTTTCGATGCTGGCCTGCGGACAGGCAGTTTGGTTGTGGTATTGCTGATTATCTTCGCTGCGATTAACAGCGTGTTTTCGCTGGCTTATTACCTGCCGATCATTAATGCGGTCACACAGGTTGAGTCCCCACCGTTGAAACGCAACCTGCCCAGCGCCATGAGTGTTCCTATCGCACTACTGACGCTGGCAGTGATTGTCCTGGGCATTTACCCGGCGCTGCTGGATGCTTTTGTGCTCCCGGCGGCCCAGGTGCTGACAGCGTTATTCGGAGGATAGCCGTTGTGGAGAGTTTATTTGCGCCACCGATCGCATTTGTCATCTATATCGTGCTTGTCGGGATTCTATCTGGTGTGGGATGGCTGCTGGCTGGTCCATCAAATCCGAATCCAACCAAATCCAGCACTTACGCCAGCGGTGAAGCACCCCAGCCAGTGGCGGCGGCACCAGGTTACCGCCCGTTTTTCAAAGTAGCCCTGTTTTTCGCTATTTTGCACCTGGGCGTGGTAGTGCTGGCAAGCGGTGGTGCATCATCAGGCACAGCGCTTTATTTGATCGGGCTAATGGTAGCCCTGGTAGCGTTGATTCTGGGCTAAGGAGGTGAAATGGACGACATCTTGAAGCATGAACACTGGTCAAAAGCCCTGGAGCAGATCAAGTTATGGGCACGTTTGAACTCGCCCTGGCTGATTCATTTTAACAGCGGCTCGTGTAATGGCTGTGACATCGAAATTCTAGCAACGCTCACACCCTACTACGATGCTGAGCGCTTTGGAATCAGCCTGCGCGGGAGCCCACGTCATGCCGATGTTCTTATTTGTACCGGGCCGGTGACACGCCAGGCGCGTGATCGCCTGCTGCGTGTCTATGAGCAAATGCCTGACCCGAAATTTGTGATCGCAGTAGGTTCATGTGCCATTTCTGGCGGCGTGTTCTACGGTTGTTATAACGTGGTTGGTCATATTGATGAGGTAATCCCGGTCGATATTTATGTGCCGGGATGTCCGCCGCGACCCCAGGCGATTATCGACGGGGTGGTCAAGCTGCTCGGCAAGATACAACAAGGACAAGTCACATGAATGCGCTTGAGCATGCCCAGCAAATTCTCACGGCCCAGGTGCAGGAATGGCAGTCGCCAGAAAGCCAGCGGCTGGATGCTTATGTGGAGTCTTCGCACTTACTTGAGGCGGTCAAGACCCTGTTTGATGGTCGTTGGGGGTATTTGGTTGCAATCACTGGACTCGACTGTGGTGTTGAGACGGGCGATATGGAGGTTCTCTATCATTTTTGCGCTGGCGCTGCGGTGCTGACTCTGCGCGTGAAAATTGCGCGTGAGCAAGCAGCCGTGCCAAGCATCTGCGCGACCATCCCTTGTGCCAGCGTCTTTGAGCGCGAACTGGCTGAGATGTTTGGGATTGAAGTGCGCGATACACCTGATCCGTCACGTTTGTTCTTGCCTGATGATTGGCCGGAAGGAGTCTATCCACTGCGCAAAGACGCAGCGTTGGAGTGAGATCTTTATGTCTAAGGAACAGTTTATTATCCCGATTGGCCCACAGCACCCGGCGTTAAAAGAACCGGGACACTTCACATTTACGGTGGATGGCGAGATTGTCACTGGGGCATCCGTGCGGTTGGGTTATGCTCACCGCGGCATTGAAAAAGCGGTGGAAGGCCGTAACTGGATACAAAATCTGTACCTGCTCGAACGGATCTGCGGCATTTGCTCACATATCCACGCCACCGCCTACTGCCTGGGGGTTGAAAAATTGGCCGGTGTCAGCGCACCGCCGCGCGCGCAAGCCATTCGCGTGCTGGTGGCAGAGCTTGAACGCATTCATAGTCACTTGCTGTGGTTAGGTGTTGCCGCGCATCAGGCTGGATTTGACACGTTGTTCATGTATTCCTGGCGCGACCGCGAAACGGTCATGAGTATCCTGGAACAACTGACCGGCAACCGTGTCAACTACTCCGCCAATATCCTCGGCGGTGTGAAGTTCGACGTAGACGAACAGATCAAAGAGGCGATTCAAAGCGGATTGGAATTCCTGGAAGAACGGACTCATCACTACCTGGATATTGTCCGCAATGATCAGATTTTTTTGCAGCGCACGCGCGGTATCGGCGTGATGAGCACAGCCCAGGCTGAACAACTGGGCGTTACTGGACCAACCGCACGTGCTTCTGGTGTCCGGCGCGATCTACGGGTGGATGCACCTTATGCAGCGTATGCGGAATACCCGCTAAAAACCGTGGTTGGCAGTGTGGGAGATCTTGAAGCGCGTTTTGTGGTTCGCCTCAACGAGTTGTTTGAGACTTACCGCTTGATCCGAACGTTGCTGGAAACATTGCCAGAGGGCGAACTCAAGACGCGAATGCCAAGGCGTATTGGGGCAGGAGAGACTATCAGCCGGGTGGAGGCCCCGCGCGGTGAGTTGTTCTACTTCATCAAGAGCGATGGCGGTGAACAGCCTGCGCGTATCAAAATCCGCACGCCGACCCTGATTAACCTGGAATCAGTAACGCACCTGGCGGTGGGAAACCAACTGGCCGATATGCCCATGCTGTTGACGGGTATTGATCCGTGTTTTTCCTGTAATGATCGAGCAGTGGTGGTTCGGGAATCACAGGAAAGTGATGCCTGGACATGGGAAAGACTGCGGCAGTATGGCATCGCCTTTTATCGGGAGAAAACGTGAGATGTTGAGCCAGTTACTCGCACTCCTGATCTTTCCGGCGGGGCTGTTCATTCTGGCGAACGGGCTAGCATATCACTGGTTGGACCGAAAGCTGGTAGCACGCCTTCAAAATCGAGTGGGGCCGCGCTGGTTCCAGCCTGCTGCCGATATGCTCAAGCTGCTGGCAAACGAGGAAGTGATCCCTACTGGGGTTGATGTTCGCTTGTTTGTGGCACTGCCTGTGGTTGCGCTTGCTGGTGCGCTGACCGCCATGCTCTATATACCAGTAGCGGGCTTGCCGCCGCTGTACAGCTTTTCTGGCGATTTAATCGTGACAGTTTACCTGCTCAGTTTGCTGACGCTGTGTACGGGATTGGCGGGGGCGATTTCCAAAGATCGCTTTTCAGTGATCGGTGCGACGCGTGCGCTCACGCAGTTGTTCTCGTACGAAGCGCCGTTCCTGCTGGCGCTGTTGGGACCGGCTTTTGTGGCGGGAAGCTGGCAGATTTCGGAAATCACAGCCTATTCGAGCGGTCACTGGCTCATACTCACACAACCAGTGGGGTTTATCGTGGCGCTGATCGGACTGATGGGCAAGCTGGAAATCCCTCCCTTTGACGCGCCAGAGGCCGAAACCGAGATCGTGGCAGGCGCGTTGACAGAATACAGTGGGCGCGGGCTGGCATTGTTTTTGATGGGTCGTGAGGTTGAACTGGTTGGCGGTTTGACTCTGATCGCGGCGTTTTATCTCGGCGGCGTGAACAATCCACTGGAATACCTTCTCAAGACACTGGGCTTGCTGGTGGGGCTGGTCGGCATCCAGACGCTTATGTCGCGCTTACGTATCGACCAGACAGTCGGCTTATGGTGGCGCTACGGCGCTTTGTTATCACTCGCTCAATGGCTGCTGTTGTTGTGGCAGGGAGCAGGCTGGTGAAGATCAAGATTGGGACAATGCTGCGTGATACGGTGCGGTCGCTGTTCCGCAAACCCGTTACAGAGCTGTATCCAGCAGAGCGCCAGGCAACCCCGGAACGTTTACGAGGCCAGCTCTACTGGAATCCGGAAAAGTGTACCGGCTGTTGTCTATGCATGAAGGATTGCCCGTCCAACGCGTTGGAATTGATCACCATAGACAAAGCCAACAAGCGTTTCGTCATGCGCTATGATATTGGCCGCTGCACATTTTGTGCGCAATGCGTGCAAAATTGCCGCTTCAACTGCCTGGAAATGTCCAGCGAGGATTGGGAGCTTGCCGCCACAACCAAATCACCGTTTACGGTCTACTATGGCAGGGACGACGATGTCGAATCCATCCTGGCTCATCTCTCTGGAGCAGGTCATCAGGAAGCAGAATAATCCCTCGCCGCGTATTGCGGTGGTTGGTATGGGACAGGAACTGCGCGGAGATGATGCTGCCGGACTTGAAGTCGCACGCGCGTTGCAGTCTGCGTCCAGCGCGAGCCTGTTGATTGTGGATGCGGGTGCGGCTCCAGAGAACTTTTCAGGGGTTCTGCGGAAATTTGCACCGGACGTGGTGCTGCTGGTTGATGCTGTGGATATGGCCGCCCAGCCAGGTACTGTCCACATCTTTAAGATCGAGGAGGCAGAGATGTGCAGCGCGACAACACACACACTCTCTCCGCATCTTCTGATCACCTATTTACAGGCTGAACTGAACTGTAATGTCAGTCTGATTGGAATTCAAATCGGTCAAGTTGATTTCTGCTCGGAGATGTCTCCATCAGTTCAACAAAGTGTTGAGCAATTGATTCAGGCGCTGCGGCAATTGACCTTTGATAATTGGTGATGATTTTCGGAAGCAGGTTGATTTCGCAGCACAATATCATGATATAATTAAAGAAAAGCACCGTCGCTGCATTTTAAGGAAGCGGCAGGTAACTTCACAGATCAATTCGCAGCTGCCGTAAGGATACCCTTACGGCGGCTTTGTTTTAGGGAGGACGTCATGATCCGGTACCGTCAGCAAGAGTGTCCACATTGCTGTGGCAGTGGCATTGTCCAACGGCGCGGCACAACTTGCACATGCCCTCTGTGTTTCGGCAGAGGCATGATCAACAACTTCGACCAACCGCTCAGCGAGCCAATCGAGCAGCGAGGACCGCCAGCCCTTTCGACGATAACCTTGCTGGCGCGAATCCTACCACTTGGGAAGAAAACCGTCACAGCTATACTGGCGAACCGTGCTGCTCCCTGGAGACCACGCCGTTCGACTTCGGCAATGCTAGGTGAGCAATATGAGCCAATTGCGGGTGCATATTTCGTACCTGAGGAATAAGCCTCTATCGTTCGGGTTCTTTTAAATAGCTGCCGTGAAGCAGCTTTTGGTAGGGCAGAAATGCGAAGTTGTTTTAGAAAATCTGTATGGCTGGAGAGGGTGCGGGACCTAGCATACTCGATGCACCATAGCAGGCGAGTATAGCTTAAAAATAGCATCCTCTCCCTGATTAGTACTGCCTTCGAAACACCCCCTTTTCATAAATCTTCCTTGAACAGATCTATATTAATGAAATGCTGTGTGAGAGTTTGTCGATAATTCGGGTGTAAGAATCGCTAAACTCAGGCATAATGTTGGCATCAATATTAATCGACATCTAGGCTGGGACAACGCATACGATGATTGTCACAATTCTGGTCATGATCGTGGTTATTGCGATGATGATCTTTGTTAATGCACTTTATGTGGCTGGCGAATTTTCAACAGTCAGCGCGCGCAAAACGCGTATTGAACAAATGGCCGCTCAAGGCAATCGACTGGCGGTAATGCTTCTACCTGTTCTGGAGGATCATCATCGCCGCGATAACTATATCGCCGCCAGTCAGGTCGGCATCACGCTGTCAAGCGTGGTGCTTGGCATTTATGGACAGCGCCAGATTGCACCCTTACTGGAGCCTTTGCTGGCGCAACTGCCTTTTCTGAGCGGTGATGTGGCGGCGGCGGGGCTATCGGCAACGCTCGTGCTTATCCTCCTTACTGCCTTGCAGGTCATCCTCGGTGAATTGGTGCCGAAGTCGATCGCATTGCAATTTCCAGAGCGCGTCGCGCTATTCACGGTGCTGCCAATGCGCTGGTCTGCAGATATCATCCTGCGCCCGCTCATTATCTTGTTGAATGGCAGTGGTATAC
>JAIOHN010000903.1 GCA_019912985.1 Anaerolineae bacterium
GGATAGGATTGTCCATTGATGTGGTCGGCCAGTACCGACCATTTTTCAGCCGCTAAGAGACGATTCTCCGCCAGGCGATTCCATTTTTTGACGCTGGAGTGGGCGGCGTAACATCCCGGCGCGTGGCGCTGCAAATCATCATGGATGATGGGCAGCGGCCAACCTTTGGCTTCAACCGAGTGGAAAAACGCCTGTGGTGAGCTGCATTTCACCTGCGGATAAGCTGAGTCTGCATCCAGGCGGTGGATGCTGTCGATATTGGCTTTGGTGGGACCGCCTCCATGATTGCCCACACCGTAGAAGCACATTATCTCATCGTGAGGTGCTTTGATCTCAGCAGCACAACGTTCCACGTGAAGATCAATCGCTTTGGCCCAGGAAAGATACTCAAATGGGATGCGGAAAGTCAGTACGCGAGAGCCATCGTCAGCCTCCCACCAGAACAGGCGTGATGGCAGACTCTTTTCGTGAGGACCGGGACGCATAAAGACATAGTAGGGGATGCGACTTTTTTTAAGGATTTGAGGTAGGGTTCCGGCATGACCAAAACTGTCTACATTAAAGCCGACCTGCGCCGTGACTCCAAACTTCTCCTGGAAATAGCGCTGGCCGTACAATCCCTGCCGGACGAAAGATTCGCCTGAAGGAATGTTGCAATCTGGCTCAATCCACCACCCGCCAACGACCTGCCAGCGGCCCTCTGTGACGCGCTGTTGAATCTCTTTAAACATGGCCGAGTCAGATTTTTCCACCCACTCGTAAAAAGCGGGAGAGCTGGCGACAAAAATAAAATCGTCATATTCCTTCATGCGGTCAAGCGCGGAGCGAAACGTCGCCTTGACCTCGTGGAATCCCTCTTGCCACTGCCATAACCACACCGGGTCGATATGGGCGTTCCCGATCATGTGTAATAATTTGTCTTTCATGATGGCTCCGCTGTAAAAGAAAAGGCTCTTTTATTTGCTTGGACTCAAGGCCGGAGTATATATCAAAAGGTTTTGTCTTGTGTACAGTCCAATGCCTCTATCCAGCCGCGTGATAGCTTATCCCGGCTTATGGTTATGAGATAAAATAACAGGAAAGCTGGTAACGTTTTCATATCACACCGGCTATGAATATTGAACAAGGGTTGACACAAAATTGACCCTGCTTGGAAAACTGAAAGAGGCATTTATGTATACACCTGTTTCTTCAAAGGCCCCCTTTATCTGGCACGGTGGCGATTACAACCCGGAACAATGGTCATCGGACGTGTGGCAGGAAGATTTCCGGTTGATGAAAAAAGCTGGAATCACGGCTGCGACCGTAGGCGTGTTTAGCTGGGTTTCGCTGCAACCGGATGAGGATACCTTTACGTTTGAGTGGCTGGATGAGGTGATCGCAGGCCTGCATGAGAATGGCATCAAGGTGGTGCTGGCAACTCCCACTGCCGCACAGCCCGCCTGGATGTCCCAGAAATATCCAGAAGTGATGCGCTCCGATGAATATGGCATTCGTAAGGCACATGGGCGACGGGTCAATTACTGCCCCAGTTCAACAGTGTACCGCCAGTTCAGCGCGCAGATTGCTCGAAAGCTGGCAGAGCGTTACAAAGACCATCCTGCGCTGATTTTGTGGCATGTAAGCAATGAGTATGGTGGCACATGCATGTGCGAAACCTGTGCAGAGCATTTTCGCGAATGGCTTCGGGCACGTTATGGCATGTTGGATGAACTCAATGCCCGTTGGTGGACGCGCTTCTGGGGGCATACCTATACGGATTGGTCACAGATTATGCCACCGTTGGCAAATGGTGAAGTCCTGACGCATGGCTTAAACGTCGATTACATGCGCTTCATGACGGATACTCAGCTAGCGTGTTTCGTCAATGAACGTGATGTCCTGCGTGAGATCACGCCAGATATCCCCATCACCACCAATATGATGGGTTCGTATAAACCGTTGAATTATCGCAAATGGGCAAAAGAAGTGGATGTAATCTCGTGGGATAGTTACCCCCGTCCCAATCAATCCGTTGGCGAGATTGCTTTTGCCCATGATCTGAATCGAGGCTTGAAAGACGGACAGCCATTTCTGCTGCTGGAGCAGACGCCGAGCAGTCAGAATTGGCAGGCGGTGAATGCATTGAAACGTCCGGGTGTGCTGCGCCGTTGGAGTTATCTCGCGGTGGCACATGGTGCGGATTCCGTCATGTATTTCCAATGGCGGCGTGGACGCGGTGGCTGCGAAAAATATCATGGCGCGATTATTGAACATGCCGGGCGCGAGGATACACGGGTGTTCCGTGAAGTGTCGCAGATTGGTGCGGAGTTAAACCGCCTGGGCGATGCGATTGTTGGTGCGCGCACCCCGGCACGTATCGCAGTGTTGTTGGACTGGGAAAGCTGGTGGGCGCTGGATGAGGCCGTTGGTCCCATGCGGGATAAGCGCTATGTTCCGACGGTCAGCAAGCACTACAACGCGCTTTATAACCTGCATCTGCCAGTTGACATAGTGTTTCCCGATTCTGATTTCAGCCAATACGATATATTAATCGCGCCTCAGTATTACATGGTTAAACCGGGTGTGGCTGAGAAAATTGAGGCGATGGTTGCCAGCGGCGGGACCTTCGTCACCACTCATCTCAGCGGTATGGTCGATGAGACGGATTTGGCCTGTGAGAACGGCTATCCCGGCCCGCTGCAAAAGGTAACTGGCGTTTGGGTGGAAGAAATCGATGCGCTGTATGAAGATCAAACTAATACCATCGAGATGGCGCACAGTGAGAAATCCTATACCTGTGGGCGACTGGCGGATATTGTGCGACCACAAACCGCTGAAGTCGTGGCGACTTATGGCAGCGATTTTTATGCTGGCCAGCCGGTGGTAACGCGTAATGTGTTCGGTGAAGGGCAGGCATACTATATCGGCAGCGATCCCGAAATCGCGTTTCTGGAATATCTCTATCGCTCCATCGCAGACCGCTACGACTTACAGCCTGTGCTTGGTGTGCCGCAGGGAGTGGAGGTGACATTGCGACAGAAGGAAAATAAGGGCTTTCTGTTCATCCTCAATCACAATGATCAGCAGGCGGATGTTGCGCTGCCCGATGGCATCTATACCGATTTGCTGACCGGCAAGCAGTGGAGCGATACGCTGACGATAGACGCGGGTGACGTGGCTATTGTAACTGCATCCGACTAATCAGCAGCTGGCATCAAGTGGATAATTGCGACAAGGGGCTAAACTGATTTAGCCCCTTTTTCATGTGTATTAAAAAGGCATAGAAAATTCGTATAGTCATAAGCCCCCTTGCTTATCCCACCCGATTCCTTCTTGTCTATCGCACCAACTTTTTTGCAACCACAATTTACTGACCAGCGTATATGTCGATTAGTGGCAGGTAAGTTATTGCTGACAACTTGTTTGGGGAAGGGTGGCAATCCTATGTACCAGTTAGTCGTGTTTATTCACGTGATGAGCGTAGTCCTCTTTTTGCTGAGTCACGGCGTGTCGATCTTTGTGATGTTTGTGATGGACCGGCAGGAAAACCCGGAAAATATGCGTGTGCTGCTGGCGCTGCGAGAATCGGTGAGTCCGGTGGTCGCAGCGCTATCGGTGCTGATTTTGGTGACGGGTATCATTGCGGCTTTTATGGGCAACTGGTGGAGCATGGGGTGGAGTGGCGCTTCTGTCGTGCTGTTCATCGCAATCGCCATCATCATGAGTCTCGTTGGTCGCCGTTATTTTGATCGCGTGACCAATCTGTTAAAGCCTGGTTCGAAATCCGACACACAATCTGCCGTGGGGGATATGCTGCCGGATGCGTTGACCACCCAAATCGGACATGCGCCGCGCGGGCTGTTGATGTTCGTGGGTGTGGGTGGTATCGCCGTGATTCTCTGGTTAATGTTGTTCAAACCATTTTAGGGACAAATAGTGAAGATCCAACTTTGAAGCACCATCGAGTGTGTTACTCGACGGTGCTTGATGCTTTCACCCCAATATCACTGGCGACCCGTTGCAAACAAGCGGCCAGCACATTGACTGCCCGCAAATATTCATCCAGATGAATATGCTCCTCGGGTGTGTGATCGAGCGCGGAATCGCCTGGCCCATAAGCGACAATCGGGCAGTTCCAGACCGGCCCCACGACATTCATATCCGCTGTGCCGGTTTTGTAAACGAACCGTGGCTGACCGCCTTCGGACCGGATCGCGCCCCGGAAGGCCCTGCTGAGTACTGTATCTCGATCAGCGACAAAAGCTTGCTCTGCACCATACGGTTTCACCGTGGCGGATGACTCTGGCTTTAAGCCGTTGACAATGGAAGCCGGAGAAAGGCGTGGCGGCAGGCGAAACCCTATCGTCATGCGGGCGTGACCGAATGCGCCATCCTGTCCGGTGTTAATATCCCGTAAAGAAACATCCAATTGATCAAAAATCTTCTCTTTGTCGCTGTTGTAATGCTCGGTATAAGCGCGCACTTCGTCCCAGTAGGCCAGTGCTTGCTCTGCTGGGCTGAGTGTGAGCCCGGCGCTGTGTGCCAGCGGGCCAGACCACTGCCAGTCAAGCAGCAGTCGTCCTTTGTAGCCCAACGTGATGCGGTCCCATTGCGACGGCTCGCCAATAATGCAGCAGCGTGGTGAGAAGCAGGAGGTCACATGACGTGCGCCTTTGCTGGTTGCTGCTTCTTCCTCGACCGCGCCGATCACAATCAGGCGTGTGTCTGTTGGGAGTTCAACCCGTGTAGCAGCAGCGGCAAAAGTACATAATGGCCCTTTGGCATCAACAGTCCCACGTCCATAGAGCAATCGGCCTTTGCGACGTACAGGAACTACACCGGGAAAGGTATCAATATGCCCTAGCAAGACGATGTCATTTGACCCACTGCCGATGATCCCGACAGCATTTCCAGCTTCATCGACATAGGCTTCGCTATAACCCTTGTTTTGCATCCAATCCACAAGCAGATGGACGGCATCCTGCTCGTGATGGGAAAGGCTGGGCGTGGAAACCAGATCTTGCAACAGGTTTTCGGCCTCAATATTCGTGGTAAACGCGGGCGTATTAATTTTGCTCATCAAGGGCCTCCCAAACCGCATCGATTACTGTCTGCAATTCATCTCTGTTGATGATCAGTGGGGGTAGTAATCGCAGAACGTTCAATCCGGCTGGAAGCGCGAGGATACCTAATTCTTGCAGTCGTTTCAGAACAGGCGTGACACGACCGCGAAGTTCTATGCCGATAATTAGGCCCTGGCCGCGTACTTCGCGTACTGCCGGATGCGCTTTCGATTGTAGCACATCCAACAACCATTGCCCGTTCTGAGCAGCGCGGTCGGGGAGTTGTTCATCGCGCAGGGTTGTGAGGGTAGCGATGGCTGCTGCACAGGCCAGTGGATTGCCGCCAAAGGTGCTGCCATGTGTGCCACCAGGAATTGGGCCAAGCGAATCACGCCAGCAAACAGCGCCCATTGGCACACCACCAGCCAGCCCTTTACCTAAGGTCATCATATCTGGCACGATGTCCGCGTGCTGAAAGCCAAACCAACGTCCGGTTCGTCCCAGGCCCACCTGAATTTCATCGGTAACCAGCAATGCGCCACTTTCATCACACAGCCGACGCAGCGCCTGAAGATACTCCGCATCAGCGGGATACACACCGCCTTCGCCCTGGACGGCTTCCACGACGACTGCCGCGGTTTCATCAGTAATGGCTTGCTCTGCTGCCTCAAGATCGTTGTAGGTAACGTGCGTCACCGCGTTCGATGTGAGTCCGGCGAACGGTTCACGGTATTTTGGATTCCAGGTGAGTGCAAGTGCGCCCAAAGTGCGTCCATGAAAGCTGCGCCGCGTCGCGACGATCTGCGAGCGTCCGGTTAATAGCGCGGCAACTTTGATTGCGCCCTCAATTGCTTCTGCGCCGCTGTTGCACAGGAAAAAGCGATTTAAGTCGCCCGGTGTCAGGGACGCCAGCAGGTGATAAAGCTCTGCACGGCGGTCATTGTAGAAAATCTCCGGGCAGGTCACCAGTGTTCCGGCCTGTTCAGCTACGGCGCTCGTCACCGCTGGATGGCAGTGACCGAGGAGGGCGACGCCCTGGCCGCTGGTGGCATCAATGTAGGCGTTACCCTGCTCATCCCAGACAGTGCAGCCCTGGCCGCGCACGACTGTCAGCGGGCGTTTAGGGTAGGCACCAGAGGTATGCTGATCTTCGATTGTGAATGCGGGAATATCAATCATCGCAGAAACACCGTTCCGGCCCCAGCCAATGCCTGTTGTACAGGCTGATAAATGCGACCATCACCAATAATCACGCGGTTGACACCTTTTTCCAGCGCTTCCTGTGCGCCAATCACTTTGCGTTTCATGCGGCCCTGCGCCCATTCCAGCGCGTGGGGGAGGTGAGCCGCCGGGACCTGCGCGACAAAGCTGGCTTCATCCGGGAAATTACGATACAGACCGCGCACGTTGCTGAGGATAACCAGTTCCTCAGCGGAAAGCATAGCTGCCACTGCAGCTGCAGCCCGGTCCCCGTCAACGTTCAGCAGACCATCGGCACTGAACGCCATCGGCGGTAAGACCGGGACAAAACCTTCACGCAGCAATGCCAGCAGTCGTTCGGATTGAACGTTGGTGATTGACCCGCTGTAATCATCGCGGATTACCCGCACGCGGCCATCTACCACTGCCCGAATGGCATTTTTGCGCTCGCCTTCGATCACGGTGTCTTCGCCCACCAAACCCACTGCCTGGATACCCCGCTCGCGCAAGCAACTCACGATTGACGCATTGGCTTGCTGTGCGGCCTGCACGTAGATCTCGCGGGTTTCGGGATCGGTATAGCGTGAAGTGTGTCCACTCGGTGATGTCAGGGTGCGCACGGGAACGCCTGCCTCCTGGCAGAGTTGGTTCGCAAGCGCACTCACACCATGCACGACAACCAGGGGACGAGTACGGGCTAATTGTGCCAGGTCATCACAGCTTGTGGCGACATCTAGTCC
>JAIOHN010000904.1 GCA_019912985.1 Anaerolineae bacterium
GAATCACCCACCCCCTCGCAAATTCACGTGGGGCGCGACGGCGAATCGCCGCGCGTACGGGCGCTGATGCCGCAGTACGACTGGCCGCATTACACCCTGCCCGCCCAGATCGCCATTGGCGAAAACGGGGCCAGCGGCAGCGTTGCCTTTGCGATGAATTTCTGGCGCAATTCATCCCTGCATAAGGGAACCGCGCTCAATCCCATCTACCGCGAAGTGGGCGTGGCGGCCATCCCCAACAAGAACGGGCATTTTTTCCTGATGGTATTCGGCAGTCGACCGAATGTGCTGCCCACCCTGACCGACCCCACGCGCCATAAGCTGTATCTCAGCAACGAGGAATTTCAGTATGCGGCAGGCTTCGATTCAATCAGTGATGCGACGCGCTACCGCCTCTTTGATGCCGATGGCCGCCCGCTGTCGGATACGTGGCAGGTATGGGCGAACACCGTGGATATTCCCGATGATGCGGGTGACAAAGTGTATGTGCTTTACTCCGATGGCAATCACGAAGCGTTGAGTGAAGTCGATCTGGGTGAGGATGTGGCCCTGCTGCCCGGTGGCAGCGAAGTGGTCATCGCGCCAACGACGGTGCCGTCTCCAACTATCGCCACCAAAGCACCGGAAGTTGTTGAAACGGTAACGGCAACCCCGGTAGCTACGGAAGTCCCGACT
The DNA here is from genome assembly GCA_019912985.1 of Anaerolineae bacterium. GTDB lineage: Bacteria > Chloroflexota > Anaerolineae > Aggregatilineales > Phototrophicaceae > JAIOHN01. The sequence continues at coordinate 676 of JAIOHN010000904.1, forward strand.
GAAACCGAGGCCCCGGTCCAGCCCACACCTGCGCCGACCGCCGCGCCCGCCAACCCGGACATCCTCTTGATTTACACCAGTGACACCTTGAGTATCCTCAATGTCTCCGGCGGACCGCTGGACTTGACCGGCATTGAAATTGGTTCGGGCGATAAGAAACTGCCGATCTCGCAGTTTGCCCGCGTGGCCGATATTTCGCTGGCGGAAATCCCCAACAATCACTGCGTCCAGGCCCGCGATGTCAATATTCAGGGCGGCGTGGATAAGCCAGCCAGTTGCAGCTGGGTGCGCAGCTTGCTCTACATCGTGCCGGAGAATATCTTCTGGGCGACACAGGATTTCACCATCCGGCGCGATAACGTCACCCTGGCGACCTGCACCGCAGGCGCGGGCGAGTGTGCTGCCGCGCTGCCATAAGGTCAGACAAATATTGTGCAAGCATTCATGGGCGGTCAATGACCGCCTTTTTGTTTGCGCCTATAATAGGGGCTATGACTCGCGACCTTTACCCGCACCTCCCCGCCCTGACAGCGCTCAACATGGACGAAATGCTGCGCGCCTTTAAGCTGCATTCGTTCGCCGGGGTGCGCCAGATCGCCTATTGGAGCCTGTATAAGCTGGTGGAGCAGCTTTCCGGCTTTGCGCTGGAATATGATGCACGTGTCGGCACACAGGGGCTGGTGGCGGCGTCGGACTGGCTGCTTTCCCAGGTGACAGGCGGGGTGAACGTCAGTGGGCATGAGGCCATTCCCCAAAGCGGCCCGCTGCTGGTCGTGAGCAATCACCCCGGCCTGACCGATGCGATGGCAATTTTCGCCACGCTGCGGCGCGATGACCTGCGCATTGTGGCGGCGGAACGGGCAATTCTCCAACTGCTGCCGAACATCGAGCG
>JAIOHN010000905.1 GCA_019912985.1 Anaerolineae bacterium
ATTTCATCCTTAATGTTCCATGGTAGAATTACTAAATAATCAGGTTTGGTTTTCTTTACTTCTTCCGGTGAAGTAATTGGAATATGAACACCCGGTAAATAATGTCCCTGCTTGTGAGGACTCCGGTCAACGGCATAGTCAATAAAATCCGTCCTGATACCGCAATAATTTAAGAGAGTGTTTCCTTTGGCGGGTGCGCCATAAGCGGCGATTGACTTGCCGGCCCTTTTTTCTCTGACCAGAAAATCGAGTATCTTTCTCTTTGTTTCTTTTACACTCTCACTGAACGTAACATAATGTTCTAACGTATTAAGCCCTTCTTTAATTTCTTTACTGATAAGCGCATTGACTTTATTTGAAATATTCCTGGACTTATCTTCTTTGTGGCAAGCATAAATTCTCAGTGAGCCTCCATGTGTTTTTACCTCATCAACGTCAAAAACTGTCAGTGCGTGAAACTCAAACACGTCTCTTACCGTCTTGAATGAAAAATATGAAAAATGTTCATGATAAATTGTATCAAACAGGTTTTTCTCAATTAAGCGCATTATATGAGGAAATTCCATGGTAATAATTCCCTCCGGCTTTAGTGCAACTTTTAATCCTTTAACAAAGTCATTAAGGTCTGGAACATGCGCCAATACATTATTGCCAATCAGCAGGTCTCCCTGAATCCCTTCTGCTGAGAGTTCCGACGCTGTCCTGGCACCAAAGAACTTAGATATAGTTTTTATTCCATTTTCGATTGCAGCCCTTGCCACATTTTCTGCAGGTTCAATACCTAAAACAGGAACTCCATTTTCTTTAAAATACCGGAGAAGATATCCATCATTGCTGGCGATCTCTATAACCTGACTCCGGGAGCTAAAGCCGAATCTTTCTATCATCATTTGGACATATTCTTTTGCGTGTTGTAGCATTGAATCAGAAAAAGAGGAAAAATAAGCATAATCACTAAAGATACTCTCCGGTGATTCAAATTCAATAAGCTGTACCAGAAAGCATTTATTGCAAATATACGTATGAAGTGGATAAAAAGGCTCCATCTTATTAAGTTGAACATCTTTTATGTATGAGTTAGCCAGAGGCGACATACCTAAATCAACAAACGTGTACTTTAAAGAGGCATCACAAAAACGACATCTGTTAGCAATATTCATTTAATCAACTCCGCATTAAAATTTTCAACATTATTGTACTAATGCCTTACTATACAGGGCATTTAACAGGAACAAATGTCAACCCTACAAAAGGATGAGAAGATAAACCTCTGACAATTTGAAAATATTGGTTTTGAAGTCTAACAAGGATATCTGATTTTTTATTAAGCGGCAGCCCCTCTATTGATTTAACCAAAGTTATTTCAGCAAGTGTCCCGCAGAGAGCAATCTCATCTGCAACAAGAAGTTCAGTACGGTCAATCGGACGGCGAACAAACTTAATGCCCTCAGAGTGTGCTATAGCTTCAACAATATCTATTGTTATACTTTCCAGCGCTCCTTCCGTGGCATGCGGAGTATAAATAACTCCTTCACGAACAATGAGAACACAGGAAGTTGTTGCTTCAGCGACGCGTCCCCACTGATTAAGAAGCACCATATCCTGACAACCCAGCGCCCTACCCTCAATCCTTGCGAGACGAGCAACCTGGTAATTTGTACTTGTCTTAATTCTTGCCGGAAGTGAGACATCAGAACTTCTCTGCCACGTGCTCACACCAAGATTAATCGGTTCGGGGATACGCTTATCCATGTGATAAGCAGTTACAGCCAGGTCAGCAACAGTGTTTTCCCCCCAATACCCTTCGGTAACAAAGAGGGTAGTACGTGCCCACATATCACGGTCAGGACCCAGCAGCTCTCCGAGCAACTCATAAATCGCGCTACAGTACTCTTCATATGTGTGGTTAAATGGAATATGCAATAATCTGGCAGACCGGCATAGCCGTTCATAATGGTGACGAAGCCGTACAACTCCAAAACGTCCATCATTCTGCCAATATCCCTTAATCCCTTCAAATACATTGAGACCACGATTCACAGCCTCACATCCGATGTGAAGCGAGGCTTCATCCCATAACCGAAGCTTTCCGCCCATATAAACAAACTTCGGTTGTTGCAGTTTTACCATTTTTGCCTCCTGATGATTATGTTTTAAATATGTTGAATACAATCATTATAATTCCCGGCTTAGAGGCCTATTCCCTCATATCTTTTAATGAGATGCTTTTTCAACATCCTGCGGCCGTCTATAATCAGAGGCTGCTTTTCGCACTTTCCGATAATCTGATGGAGATTCTCGAACTCATCCCAACGGGTAAGCACCAGGATCGCTTCAGCTCCATGAATTGTTTGATTAAGATCATCACAAAAAACAATATTCTTATCTTTAAAGAGTTTCATCGCTTCTTTCTTCGCAACAGAATCATAAGCCCTAATATTCGTATTCCTGGCTATAAGTTCTGTAACAATGGGGATTGCCGGAGACTCTCTCATATCGTCAGTTCCCGGTTTAAAAGACATCCCCAGTACTGCAATCCTAACTCCTTCCAAAGATGGAAAGTGCTTTTCAAGCATATGAATAATCTGCCGGGGTTGCTGCTCATTGATCTTCATCACCGCTTCCAGAAGCCACATTGGCTTGCCCAGTTTTTTCCCATAGGCATTTAACGCATTTACATCTTTCGGGAAACAACTCCCGCCGAAACCACAGCCGGCCTGAAGATATGTAGTAAACGCCGGAGTAATACGTTTCCCATTGTCCATGATAGGACTCAGTCGTTTATCCAGATGCAACCCACGCATGACATCAACAACATCAGTTCCACCAATTGCCGCACACAGATTCCCAATTTCATTTGAGAAGGAAATCATGGTAGCCAGCAGGGAATTAGAGGTGTACTTAATCATTTCTGCCGTTTTGTTATTTGTCCTCAGCATGTCAATATTATCGAATACGCTATACATTTTTTCTAGTACACCAATACTTTTATCATCCATTCCGCCCATAACTATTCGGTCCGGGAACATAAAATCCTCGATCGCCTCTCCCTCTCTGAGAAACTCCGGGTTCATTCCAACACCAAAGTCTTTGCCAGCTTTCTTTCCAGAGGCATGTTCAAGGATGGGAAGAACAACGTCATCAGTTGTTCCAGGGACAACTGTACTCTTGACAACAACTACGTGATACGAGGATTTATCCCTCATGGCCATCCCAATCTGACGAGAAGCCTCTTTCACGTAATGCAAATCAATTTCTGTCCCGTCAAATGGAGTCCCAACTGCTATGAGTGATAAATCTGTTTCCAGGACAGATTGATAAAGGTCTGTTGTTGCCCTGAAATTTGCATTGATGTTTTTCTTTAGTAATGCTTCCAGGTTTTTCTCGTATATGGGAGGAATCGCCTTATTAATCTTTTCTACCTTCATTTGATCCACGTCAACGCAAATAACCTGATGCCCTTTTTCGGCCAGGCATATGCCGGAAACCAATCCAACATATCCGGTACCAATGATAGAAATTTTCATTATGCTTCCTCCGCTTCGCGATTATCGTTATACCAGATCAATGTCCTTTTCAAACCTTCATCTAAAGATACGCCCGGAGCGTATCCTAAGTCCTTTCTGGCTTTTGTTATTACAGGACAGCGTCGGTTGGGGTTATGAGTCAGGTAGTCTTTATCGGTGCTTACTTTATAAACAACTTTGCCTTTATAATTAAAAAGTGCTTTAGAAAGAGACACCACTTTTTCTGCAAGCTCTGCTACGGAAATCTCCGGTTCTTCTTTTCCTATGTTATATGATTCCCCGTTTTTTCCATTAGTAAGAACCTTATAGTAACCGGTTATCGAATCTGCAATATAACAAAAGGTTCTGGTTGCTGACCCATCAGAAAGAAGTACAATATCTCTCCCTGTAAATACATCTCTCGCAAAATCAGGAAGCACTCTTTTATCGGTAATCTTCAACCCGGGACCATAATTGTTAAACGGTCTGGCAATTTTTATGGGGAGATTGTACTTTATGGCATAATTGACACAGAGTGTTTCTCCGTATCGTTTTGATTCATCATAACATGCCCGGGGGCCAGTGCATGATACATGGCCAAAATATGTTTCAGGTGTAGGGATATTTTCAGGTGTCGGATCCCCGTATATTTCACTGCTAGAAAAAAATAAAAAACCCTCTACCGGTTTATTCTTTTCTTTTTGCCTGAGACAGTAATCCAGTAAATTACGCAATCCATTTACGTTAGCATCCATAGTTTCTATTGGATACATTCTGTAAAAAGAAGGTGATGCAATAGACGCAGCGTGAATAACAAAATGAAAATCATCCATATCAACCGGGAGTGGATGTGTAATATCATGCCTGATTAATTTTATATTCTCATTGTTTTTCTCTATAGTCGTAAGCCAGTGAGGTACACCACGGATAAAATTATCGTATACTGTTACATTAATCTGCCTGGTTTTATCCACCTTTGTATTCCAATGTAAAAGAGCCTGTACCAGGTAATAACCAAGAAAGCCGGCTCCTCCGGTTATTAAGACTTTTTTCCCTGATAAATGTGCAAATTCTTTATTTAAGTTGTAACAGATTAATTCCAGATCCTTATTAATAACGTCCAGAGAATTTTCCATAATAGTTTTATTATCAGTTCCTGATATATTCATCCATTACCATACCTTCCAGGGCGCTTTACCCGATTTCCATAATTCCTCAAGCTCATACTTATCACGCAGATTATCCATCGCATGCCAAAAACCACTGTACCTGTATGCCGAAATAGCACCGTCACGGGCAAGATTCTGCATGGGATCCTGTTCCCAAACCGTTGAGTCGCCGGATATATAATCAATAACACCAGGCTCCATTACAAAGAAACCCGCGTTTATCCATGCGCCGTCACCGTCCGGCTTTTCTTTAAAACTCGAAATCCTGGATTCTTCTTCATTTATTTTTATGACCCCAAATCTGCCGGGCGGCTGCACAGCGGTAAGAGTTGATAGTGAATTCTGCTTCCTGTGAAATTCTATCAGCTCTCTGATATTGATGTCCGAAACTCCATCACCATAGGTCAGACAGAATGTTTCTTTGCCCACATAGTCTTTGATCCTTTTTATCCTGCCTCCGGTCATTGTTTTTTCGCCTGTATCAACCAGCGTGACCTTCCACGGTTCCACGCCATTATTATGAACCTCTATCCTGTTATTTTTCAGGTCATATGTAACGTCAGACATATAT
>JAIOHN010000906.1 GCA_019912985.1 Anaerolineae bacterium
ACCCACAGCGGTGATGGTCGGGACAGGACGAGGGGCTGAGATGGGGGTGTTGTTCAAGAACAGCGAAGCCCTGGAAAACGCACACCGGCTCAAGGTGATCACGCTGGATAAGACCGGCACCATCACTCGCGGCGAACCCACCGTCACCGCTGTCATCCCAACAAATGGCTTTGATGAGACGCAAGTTTTGACGTTGGCGGCCAGTGCGGAGCGTGGCAGTGAACATCCATTGGGGCAGGCAGTCGTCAATGCTGCCAAACAGCGTCAAATCAAATTGTTTAACCCGGAGCAGTTCGGGGCCGAGTCTGGACGCGGCATTCAGGCCGTGATTGATGGGCAGCAGGTAACCGTAGGCAGTCCCCGTTACATCCGTGAACAAAGCATCGACATCTTATCGGTGCAAGACTCAATCACACAACTTCAGTCCAATACCCAGACAGTGATCCTGATCGCAGTTGATGGAGTCTTGGCAGGTGTGATCGGCATCGCCGACACGGTAAAGGCGGGTTCCAAAGAAGCGATTGCCGGATTAAAAGCATTGGGACTTGAAGTCGTCATGATTACCGGCGACAACGAACAGACTGCCCATGCTATTGCCCGTGAAGTGGGCATTGAGCGCGTGTTTGCCGAGGTGCTGCCCGGTGATAAGGTGGCGGTTGTTAAACAGTTGCAGACCGAAGGTAAACGTGTGGGTATGGTCGGTGATGGTGTCAACGATGCCCCGGCGCTGGCTCAGGCGGATGTCGGTATCGCGATTGGCACGGGGACAGATATTGCGATGGAAGCCTCCGATGTGACGCTGATCAGTGGCGATCTGCGCGGTGTCGTGCGAGCCATCCAGTTAAGTAAGGCGACACTGCGAACCATCTATCAGAATCTCTTCTGGGCATTCGTCTACAATATCATTCTCATCCCGGTGGCGATGATGGGGCTGTTGATCCCCATGTTTGCCGCTGGCGCTATGGCATTTTCTTCCGTCTTCGTTGTATCCAACAGTCTCAGGCTTCGCGGACGCAAAATCGAACGCGAAGATCGTGTTTCGATCTCCTCAATACAGGAGGCCAAGTCGGTTGCCGTTTAGGAAAACATCAAGGATGTGGTTTCTGGCTGTTATGGTAGTTTCAACTTCGCTGGTGTCTTCCGCCTGTTCGTCGGCGGGAGATACCGCACCTAATGAAGGCATCATCGCACCTGCTGCCGCCGGATCAGAAACCTATACACTCGGTCAAACTGTTTATAGCACGCAGTGCTCCACCTGTCATGGCACCAACGGCGAGGGTCAATTCCCAGATGCGCCTCTGCAACCTGATATAACCGGACGTTACGGCGCACCACCGCATGACGACACGGGGCATACCTGGCATCATGATGACGATTTGCTCATCCAGATCATTCGTGAAGGAGGTATGGGCGACCCGGTGAATTTCTATGTAATGCCCGCGCTCGAATCCGTCCTTTCTGAACGCGAAATTGAGGCAGTTATTGCTTATATCAAGACCATGTGGACAGAGGAACAGCAGGCAGCACAGCGCGAACGTACGCTGGCTGTCCGCGCACAAGAGCCGTAGTTTTTCATAGTTTGATGCCATAATAAGCGTGTAAAAAGACAAGTGATGAAGAAGCTATGGCGACAATTCTGGTCATTGATGATGAGGACAGCATCCTCAATGTGGTCGAAGCCTATCTGAAGGACGATGGCAACACGATCCATCTGGCGCGTGATGGCGTTCAGGGATTGGCTGCCTTCCACCGTTATCATCCCGATCTGGTTATCCTGGATATTATGCTGCCAGAAATGGATGGTATCGAAGTGCTTCAGCAGATTCGGCGTGCATCAGACGTATACGTTATGATGCTGACCGCGAAATCAGAGGAATTTGACCGGGTTCTGGGCCTGACCGTTGGCGCAGACGATTACCTGACCAAGCCGTTCAGTCCGCGTGAGTTGGTGGCGCGGGCTAAAGCCATGCTGCGGCGCGGACGCAACACGACTCAGGATGAGAAGCAAATTTACACATTCAAGCATCTCAAAATTGACACCGGGCGGCACGAAGTTGAGCGTGATGGTGAGAAAATCGACTTGACTGCACTGGAATTCAAATTGCTGGCGACCCTGGCAACTTACGCCGGGATGGTTCTTAGCCGTGAGCAGCTGTTGGAGCGGGTGTGGGGCTATGATTTTTACGGCGAGGATCGCGTGGTTGATGTCCACATCGGGCACATCCGTCAGAAGCTGGAGGCTGATGCATCCGACCCGCAGTTTGTCGTCACGGTACGGGGTGTCGGTTACAAGTTCGCGGATGAACCCTTATGAAACTGGCTCATAAATTGTTTGTGTCCTATATTGTGGTGGTTATAGTTGGGCTGGTGGTACTTTCAATCGCCACTGCGTATGTAGCCCCGGCCAATTTCTCGCAACAGATGACCCACATGCGCGGCAATAGGTTTGATATGGCCGGGCAGCACATGGTTGAACTGGATATCGAACTGGAAGCCAGTTTCCGCGATGCCATCAATAATGCACTATTGATTTCCGGGCTGGCTGCAATCCTGGCGGCGGTTGGGGTGAGCTGGTTTGTGAGTCAGTGGCTTACCCGCCCTATCCGTTCTCTGGTGACGCTCAGCCACCGCATTGCAGGCGGACACTATGAGCAGCGCCTCCGACTGGATACCCGTGATGAATTTGCGGAGCTTGTAGACAGTTTCAATCGTATGGCAGCGTCCCTGGCAGATACCGAAGCCATGCGGGTTCGTTTGCTGGGCGATGTCAGCCACGAACTCAAAACACCACTGGCAGGGATCAAAGGTTATATGGAAGGCTTGCAGGATGGGGTGTTGCCTGCGACACCGGAGACGTTTCAATTGGTTCACCGCGAAGCCGAACGGTTGCAGCGGCTCGTTCAGGATTTACAGGAACTTTCTCGTGCAGAAGCAGGTCAGGTTCCCCTGGAAATCGTAAACTGTAAACCGAATGATCTTGTCATGCCGGTAGTGGACAGGATGCGGCCGCAGTTCAACGAGAAAAACATCACGCTCATCTCAGATATACCCGATAATCTACCTCCTGTGCGAGCTGATTCGGATCGTACAGCACAGATATTAACGAATTTACTCGGTAATGCTCTGCAATATACCGCCTCCGGTGGCGAAGTTGGTGTGACAGCAAGCAGGGAACCTGACCACCTGCGTTTTTCTGTGTCAGATACCGGTGTCGGCCTCGCGCCCGGTGAGCTTGAGCATATTTTCGAGCGCTTTTACCGGGTGGATAAATCCCGATCGCGTAGCCGGGGAGGCAGCGGGATTGGTTTAACAGTGGCAAAACATCTGGTAGAAGCGCAGAGCGGATCAATTTACGCCGTCAGCGATGGCCTCGGCAAGGGCAGCCAATTCAATTTTACACTGCCGCTGACGTGAACTTTACAGAAACTTCATATAGCCAACACAGACGCGATAAACACCTGTGGCAATCTTAGATCAAATGTAAATGAACTACAGAACAGGAGTTTATCCAATGACACGTAAATCACTAATTCTATTGCTCGCTGTCGCTGCTCTCATCGTGGGAGGCGCTTTTACTGTGATGGCGCAGGATGACGGCGATAACCCAACGCCTTTTGGCCCTGGCTGGATGCATCATCAAGGAGATGGCGGTTTGAGGCCGGGTATGATGGGCCGCGGTTTTGGCTCTGGCATGATGTGGGGCGACGGCGAACCCATGATGCTCACTGTCGTTGAGGCGCTGGGTCTTGAACCGGATGCTTTCTATGCCGCGCTAGGCGACGGACAAACACTGGCACAAATCGCCGAAGCGCAAGGCATTGCGCTCGAAAATGTTCATGATGTAATGCTCGTCCAGGCCCAGGAACACATGGTCGAAATGGTGGACGCAGGCTATATCACCCAGGAACAGGCTGACGAACATCTCGCCTGGATGCGCGAAAACATTGCCGAGATGCCGATGTTCTCCGGCAGTGGATTTGGTTTCGGGATGATGGGACGCGGTATGCGGGGGCATCATTCATAAGACATACCTGTTGAATGATAACAAATAACGCCGGTTGGATTAACCGGTGTTATTCTTTTTCCTGAATGAAAAGCGACCACCCTGCTATGGTCGCTTTTATTACGAATAACGGTTGCCCAGAAATGGATTATGCTTCTTGAGGCGCGTAATCAATCTCGACCAGGGCTTTTTCGATCCCTTCCCAGGATGCCGGGGTGTTCCATTCGACTGTAACCAGTTGGGCTGGCTTATTGATGTCTACGTTGACCACACCTGCCAGTTGTTCAATCTCGCTGCGGACGGTGCTGACACAACCATTGCAGGTCATGTTCGGGACTTTGAACGTTTTACTATCCATTCTATTCTCCTATGGGATTCTTTATTACGCCACTTCTCATTTTAGCTGTATTACTTTTCGATAGCATACGCCATTTGGCGCGTCTTTGCACGAGGGGAAAGCGGTATCATGTAAGCAAGTTAGGAGATTGAGGGCGTAACCATGAAAGTTTTACTGGCAGAAGATCACAAAATGGTACGACAGGGGACGCGCCTTTACCTGGAAAGTATGGGAGTTGAGGTCATTGGCGAGGCGACCAATGGGCGGGAAGCCATTGAGTTAGCAGGTACACTGCAACCCGATGTTGTGGTTATGGATATTCATTTACCGGAGTTAACGGGTGTGGAAGCAACACGTCGTATTCGTCATGATTATCCCGATATCCGTATCCTGGTGTTGACCGCTTACGATGAACCGGCTTATGTTCATGCGCTGCTGGATGCTGGCGCCGATGGTTTTATCCTAAAAACAGCGGAGTTGGCAGAACTCTATAAAGCCCTAAATGAGGTGGCTGTTGGACGCAAAGCATTTGATGCTGCTACGCTGGCACGCGCTGAGAAACACATCGCTGGTATGCCCGCACAAATAGAGGGTTTAACAGATCGTGAGCTTGAAGTCTTGTCCCATGCCGGGTTAGGCAGAACCAATAAAGATATTGGCAAACTGCTGTTTATCTCGGATCGCACAGTCCAGGGACATCTCAAAAATATCTATCAGAAGTTCGGTGTGACTACCCGTACCGAAGCAGTTGCCATTGGACTACAACACGGGTTCATCACCTTGGAAGGGACAAATGAGACATGAATCATGCCAGTTTGTTCGAAGTTTGCTGTGTTGGGGGCGCATTGTTCCTGGCAAGCAATGTCTGGTTTTTTGTGCGGGTGCTGAGACCGATCCAGAAACTCTCTCTTCAAGCGACGCAGTTAAGCCAGGGCGAATTGGATTCCTTTGACCGTCAGTGTGGCGGTATCCCCGAAATTCGTGTGTTACGCCGGGCAATGTCCGGGATGGTCGGGCACGTCAGGCGTGCTCAAGACCAAAGTCGAGCGTATGCGGAACAACTGGCTAACGGCCAGGAAAATGAGCGCAAACGTATTGCCCGTGAATTGCATGACGATGCGGTGCAATCGACCATTGCCATCACACAGGGCATTGATATGGCTAAGGGTTGGGTCAGTTCTGATCCAGATCGTGCCGTTCAAATGCTTCAGCTTGTCCGTGAACAAGGCGTGGCGATTGTCACCAGCTTACGGAACCTCATTGGGGACTTGCGGCCCCCTGCTCTGGAAGAATTGGGATTGATCCCGGCATTGAAAATGCAGCTCGCTATGATCCAGCCAGCCGAGGTGAAGTTAACCACCAGCGGTGAACCCCGTCGCCTGGAGGAAGCGCAGGAGCTTACCCTGTTTCGTGCCGCACAGGAGGCGCTGCGCAATATAACGCGGCATAGTCAGGCCAGGTATATTCATGTGGATGTGGATTATCAACCCCAGGGTGTTTCACTTCAGATACAGGATGATGGCTGTGGCTTCCGTCCGCCGCTGAGTCTCGGAGAGTTGGCATTTCAGCATCATTATGGCTTGCTCGGCATCCAGGAGCGGGTAACAGGCCTGGACGGGCGGCTTAAGATTGACAGTCAGATTGGCAAAGGAACGACTCTGAACGTGTATTTGCCCACTATTGCGCACAATCAGCCCGACAATCGCGTCCGTGATCCAGTATGCAGTGCATTCATCGAATCCCATCAAGCCTATGGCAGCGTTTTGTATCAGGATGAAATGTACTACTTTTGCTGTCCAGTCTGTCAGGGTGCATTCCAGAAAGACCCGGATTTGTATCTCAACAAGCAGCCGCAACCAGATGCATCAACGGCTCAATGACCCATACTGCATCGATTCCTGGCGTGTAATACACGCCAAATAGCGCATGTTGAGATGGATCTATGTGGATACCCTCTGCTGAATGGGTTGTATTCATGATGTCAGGTAAAACACAATGGCAAAAAGTAATGCACGCAGCCGCCGCGAGGCGAAGCAGCAGCAAAAACGGCAACAACAATTGATGTGGATTGGGGCGGGAGTGATCGCTGTTGCCGCAATAATCGGTATTTTGCTCGTCACGGCTGGAGGTGGTCGCACATCCGTCTCTTTCCCGGACATTCATGGGATGAGTTTTACCGGGGATGGAGAACAACTGAGAGTGGCTACCCATACCGGAATCGTGGCTTATCAGGATGGTCGCTGGTCAAAGCCTGATCTACCCTTGAACGACTACATGGGCTATTCCGGTACCGAAGATGGCTTTTTCAGCAGTGGGCATCCGGGTGTTGGATCAGAACTTATCAATCCCATCGGGCTGGTACGAAGTCAGGATCACGGCGCGAACCTTACGACCATTAACTTCCTCGGCGAAACCGATTTTCATGTTATGGGCGCATCCTATTATGGCGAAACGGTCTACGTGTTGAATCCGTCTGCTAACTCCTTGCTTTCTACCGGGCTGCACTACAGTCTCGACGGAGGCGAAACATGGGAAGGCAGTGAGGCTCGTGGTCTAGCTGCTCCCCTTCAGATTGCAGTGCATCCGAGCGAAGTTGGGGTTGTTGCAGCGGCGACACAGGGCGGTGTGTTTTTGTCAAACGATTTTGGCGGGACATTCACACGGATTGGACAAGCCGGCGTTGTGACATCCGTTACGTTTGATCCTGATGGTGAGCGGCTGCTGTTTGGATTTGATAGCCTCTTCTCGTACACATTGAGTGACGGACAAATCACCGCACTACCCGTATCACCACAGGTTGATGCAGATCAGGCAATTCTCTACATTGCCATCAATCCAGTGAGTGATGAAATAGCGATTGCCACCTCTGATCGTGACGTTTTCTACTCGCCGAATGGGGGGCAGTCGTGGGAGCAAATCGCGGCAGATGGTACAAGTGGCTAAATCTCGAATCTATTAAACCTTCAATACGCCATTTGGCGCGTTACATCCTGCCTCAAGCTGGTTATTCTACGAGCACTGATAAACGTTATGGAGTATGCAATCGCATGGCAACATCTAATTCAGTAAGTCGCCGAGAATTCTTGAAAATCGCATGTGTGGGAACAGCCGGGGTTGCGTCCAGCACGCTGTTATCAGGTTTGCCATTCGTTGGCAAAGTCTTAGCACAGTCCGATACTGTTCCTGATCTTGAAGTACGGCTGAGGGCTGTCGAAAGTGATGTTTCTATCCTGTCGGGTAATCTAACGCGGGTATGGACCTATCAAGGGGAAGTGATCCAGGGTGACGTAGCATCCTTGCGGGCCATCCCCGACTCCTATCTGGGTCCGATATTCCGGGTTCGACAGGGACAGCATATTCGCATCCATTTTGTCAATGATCTCACCGAAGCGTCTATCGTCCACTGGCATGGGCTGATACTGCCCGAAGCGATGGATGCTCACCCACGTTACGCGATTGATCCTGGTGAAACCTACACCTATGATTTCGAGGTTATCAATCGGGCTGGCACTTACTGGTATCATCCCCATCCGCATGGGTCAACTGCAACCCAGGTTTACAACGGTCTGGCAGGTCTCTTCATTGTCGCTGACGATGAGGAATCGGCTGTGGGATTACCTTCGGATACCTATGACATTCCACTGGTTTTCCAGGATCGTTCTTTTGATGCTGATAACCAGTTGGTCTATATTACGGGCGGCATGATGACGCAAATGATGACCGAGATGATGGGTTTCCTCGGCGACAATATTTTAGTGAATGGGAAGCCTGAGTTTGAATTGGATGCTGAGACCCGCGCCTATCGCCTGCGACTGCTCAACGGGTCGAACTTTCGTATTCTCAAACTGGGTTGGGAGGACAGCACGCCGCTCACAGTGATCGGAACCGATGGCGGTTTGCTGGAAGCACCTGTAGAACGTCCCTATGTGACCCTCAGTCCGGGCGAACGAGTTGAACTATGGGTTGATTTCAATGGACGTACCATTGGCAGCCAGCTGCTCCTGAAAAGTCTGCCTTTTAGCGGTGTCGAGA
>JAIOHN010000907.1 GCA_019912985.1 Anaerolineae bacterium
CAGGTGTACCGTCCCATAACGCAAACGTGCCAGCGCGCGTTCTACTGCTGCCGCGATCTTCGGATCACGCAGTGATTTCGGATGCACGAGCAGCGCGACTGTCAGCGTTCCCCATACACATTCGTTGACGAAATCCACTGCTTTTTCGAGATAATCCTCGATCGAATCCGCCGCCAGCGCTGTCTCGGCCATCAAGCTGCAAAAGGCTTCTGTCCGAAAGCAAATATCATCACTTTCCGCAGGCACATCGGTGATATAGGTCCAGGGCAGACGCCCGTCAATCTGTGTGCCAAACTGGTGCGCGTCTGGATGCGCCTGTAAAAACGCCTCATAACGTTCATGCGCGCCAGGGTAATAGGCAGGCCGTATTGGAATCTCGGATAGCATCCGCCCCAAAGCTCGATTAAACGCATCGCGCTGATTCCAGCCAGCATGTTGCACCACCAGCCGCGAAGTGAGGCAGTTAAATCCCGCGTTCACCACCAGCATATAAGCGACACTGCGCGCCTGTGCCTCCAGGTCATGTGTAGACCACGGGCCGGGCACGATAATCACCGGGGTTACATTGCCCAGTTCTGCCGAGAAGGGCTTGGTTACCAGCGGCTGGCGCTGTGCTTTTCGCCGTGCGCCTTCTGTGCCGGGGCCAAAAACAATCGCCTCGTAGGTCTTATCCGAGCCAGTCACATGCAGGCTGTCCACCAGATGATGATGGATCAAATACTGCGCGACATCGACACCACCATAGACCACTCGCAGCGCACCCATCTCGACCAGCGCCCGAAAACCGCGTTCGATCAGCGGCCCCACATAACCATTCACCGGGTTCATCTTCAGGATGACGACCTGATTCTCGTTAAATAATTTGTGGAGCAAGTCCGCTGGAGCCAGCGAGGAGATGTTGCCTGCGCCCAGCACCAACGCAATTTTGCCTGACCCCGGCACACGCCGATAGATCTCTCCCAGGGTCGCCTCGGATTCGTCAAGGTTTTTCCCCGGCTCCATCCAGACGTCCGCCGTCACACCAGCGAAAAATGCTCGATCCAGCAAAGTGTTAGGAAAAACCCGCGCGATCACCTGACCACGATCATCAACACGCAGCGGCGCGGAAAGCTGAGGCTTGCCACTGCGATCAATCGCGCGGAGTGTTTGTTTCAGCCCATGCAGCAGGCGGAAAATGATCGAGGCGACACCCCATTCATCCCCGGCGGCAGTTTCATCGGGCCGCAGCCCTTTCGCTTCCAGACTGGCGTTAATCCATTCCGGCATGACCGCCAGCAAATCGCGCTGCACCGTTTCAATTAAGGCGATACGCGCCGGGATGTCGGTCTGTACCCAGCGTAACTTCGCAGCATCCAGCTCGGCCAGATATTGTTCGAGAATGGGGATTGGTGTGGATTGAATGGCACCGACTGCCTGGGGAAAGTGAGGACTGCCGGTTGGTTCGGCGGGCATGCTTGATCAGCTACTCCAGATTGTTCATAAGGCGTATTGTAGCACACCGGCTTCACAAAATTGAAGCTAATCCGAATATTTCATAAAAAATCGCCTGCCACAATGCTCACACAGGTGACTCGATGTTATTATCCTCACAGGAGTTTATTCAACGAGCACAAGCCATGGTAATCAACACCCTTGAAAACGCGCAAAAACTTAAAATTCAGGTGATCGGCAAGATTCAAAACCTGCTCAAGGAATATGCAGTGGGAAGTATCAATCGAGAGCAGTTTAACCGGCAATATGAGAGTTATGCAC
>JAIOHN010000908.1 GCA_019912985.1 Anaerolineae bacterium
TTCCAACAGATACCCCCACACTGGAACCGACAAATACCCTGGAACCAACCACCACTCCGGCTCCAACTGAGGAAATCACAGAAGAACCTACAATCGAGGCAACCCCTGAGGTCACAGACGAGCCTCCTGTTCAAGTGACATCAGAGCCGACTGCCGAGGTGACGGCGGAACCACCCGTGGTCAAATCCCGGCGAGCGCGGACTCAAGAGCAAGAGCAGGTCCAGCCACAGGCTGAAGTCACGATCGTGGTGAACTCAACCGCCGATCCAGGCGATGGCACCTGCGATGACACCGAGTGTACGCTGCGTGAGGCGATTGCACTCGCAAACAGCAACAACGGTACGGAAAAAATCCACTTCAATATTCCCGGTGGTGGCACTCCGACCATTCAGGTCCAGACACCGCTGCCGGCGATCATGTCCGGTGTGATTATTGATGGCACCACCCAACCCGGTTATGCCGGTGCGCCGATTGTGATTCTGGATGGCCTGCTGCTCGATCCACCCACGCGCGAGGAGAAAATCGGCTTCAATTTCGCGGCTGGTGGCAACAGTGTGCTGCGTGGCATGGTGATTGCCCATTTTGACTGGATTGGGGTGCAGATTTCGGGCGGCGCTGCCGGTGTCACGATTGAGGGCAACTATATTGGTGTCGCGCCTGATGGCATCACCAAACTGCCCAATATCTTCGGCGTGATGATTATGAACGCGTCGTATAACCTGGTCGGTGGTACGACCGCCGCCGCGCGAAATATCATCAGCGGTAATGATGATGACGCGGTTCGCGTGGAAGGGCTTTCAGCGAACAACAATGTGATTGAAGGCAACTATATTGGTGTCGATGTCACCGGCACGGCAATATCCAACAACGATGACGATGGCATCAGGATTGCCTATGGTCACGGCACGATTGTTCGCAATAACGTGATTAGCGCCTGTACCATTGGCTATAACGATTCGGGTATTGGTGTGAACATTGTCAGCGCCGCCAATACAACGGTCGAAGATAATATCATCGGCCTGGATGTGACCGGCACAGTGGATATGGGGAACGCCGGTCATGGCGTGATGATTGTTGGGTCACAGATTACCACCCTCACCAATAACACCATCGCTGGTGGCGAGCAGTACGGCGTCTATATTCTGGACAGTTCGGATACCACGCTGCAGAACAACAAAATTGGCCTGGATGTTAGCGGCGAGAACATCGTTGCCAACACACTTTCGGGTGTAAAGGTCGAATCGTCCACCACAACCACCTTGACGGGGAATACAATTTCCGGCAATACCAGCTACGGTGTTGAGCTGCTTGACAGCAGCGGAACCTCGATTCAATCCAACCACATCGGCACAAATGCTGCTGGTGATACGGCCAAGCCCAATGGCAGTGACGGTATTTCAATCGAGAATTCTTCGAATGTCACCGTAAGCTCGAACGTGATTTCCGGTAACACAGTGAATGGTGTGACGGTGCGCTCTGGGGATGCGACCGGTGGCCTCATCTCCGGTAATCTGATCGGCCTGAACGCTGCTGGAACGGCAGTCATCGCGAATCAAGGTGATGGCGTCTCGGTAATCAACGAGGGAGCATCATCGACCAACATCACCGCGAACCGCATTTATGGCAATACTGGCCTGGGGATTAACCTGGGAACGGCGGGTGTCACAGCTGATGACACGGGCGATGTCGATACCGGTCCCAATGGCTTGCAGAACTTCCCGGCTTTGAGCAGCGCCAGTGTCAATGCTGGGGGTGATTTGCTTGTCACAGGGCAGTTGGATACAGCGGCAAGCACGGCCTACCGTGTAGAGTTTTTTGCAAACGCCGCCTGTGACCCATCTGGCTATGGTGAAGGGCAAACTTATGTAGGTTTTGCCAATATCACGACCGGCGCGGATGGACTGGCGTCAATCAGCGCTTACATATCTGGAACCAATGTAGCAGTGGGCCAGTTCATCACCGCGACAGCGACTGACCCCAACGGCAGCACATCGGAGTTC
>JAIOHN010000909.1 GCA_019912985.1 Anaerolineae bacterium
GGTATACCCAGTTCGTCACCAAACTCCCGGATGCAAATACCGGAAAAAGTGAATTTCCCTGGCATCAGGACAATGGTTATGCACGCGGTATTCTGCCTGCCACCAACATCACCGTATGGGTTGCGCTGGATGCTGTGGACGAGCGTAATGGCTGTGTATACGTCCTGCCCGGCAGCCACAAACACGGGCTGCTGGATCACTCGACCAAAGCAGATTCCTGGCATCTTCAGATTGATGTCGAGGGTGATGGTGTGCCGGCCATCCTGCAACCCGGTGAAGCCGTGGCCTTTACCGGTCTGACATTGCACCGTTCAAAGTTGAACCATACCGACGATGCCCGCCGGGGGTTCTTTATGGAATATGCGGATGCGGATGCCAGAGAACGGGCCACCACAGATCAGCCTCGTTATCTGGCAGACCGCCCCTGGGCGTACTTCATTTCAGGCGAAGCAAACCTGAGCCGCCTGCAAAAGCCTCCCACAATTGAATAACTGCAATTGATCCACCTTCACCAGGAGGCGCGTAACCCGCGCCTCTTTTGCGTTCGACTTTGAGTATCAATCACTCTAATTCGGAAGGCCGGATGGGACTCCAAAGTGTAATTCTTCCTGTGCGTTGCTGAATACGAAAATGCAGATAACCTACAGCATCAGAAAATTCAATATAACAGCTATAGTTTTCAGTACACTGTGTTGGCAAAGGGCAGTTATCAATTTGGGCTCGTAAGTAATTCTCTGCGGATTTACAGGTATGAGAGGTTGGTAAAACGGATATGATTGGTTGCAGCGTGTGGTAAGTTGTTTTTGATACTGGATAATACGTTTCCAATGTAGCAGAGAGTGTCTCATAATTCTGCGCTCTGTTTGAGATACAAAATTCATCTTCCGCATCAAATTGGAGAGCTGTACAAATTTCCTGAACCGCCGCTGGCGAATAGAAGTGAGGACTGGTGTCGGTGAGATCTGCCCCCAATAATCCCATAACGCCGTAGAACACGGCTGCGGTAAAAGATGGAAATCCCAGAAAAAGGATCAAGAATATCATCAATCCTATGTAAAGAAGTAAACAACCTTTGATGATTTTGATACGTCGCGTCACTCAAACATCACCCTCTACATCCCTGTGTTACACAATTTGATTATAAGTCCCTTCTGATGGCATCTGATTGAGGCCTTGTAACAAGGCTTATAGTCGCCTTAACTCACCTCGTCTTTAGCTGTAAGGGTTTTCAGACCACTTTGCTTTCATGGTCCATCCCACCAAATTTCCCCAAAACCCCTTGACAAAATCCACAAAGACTAATAGTATTAACCATGAAAGCTAATACTGATAGTCTTAGAGAGCGCGAGGCATACGCTCATGGAGAATACAGATGAACACGGTCATGCAAACCGATGCCACCACCCAGCCAATGACATCCGAAAGGATTGAAACCATGCAAACCCAATACTTCACCCGCCCGGAAGGCACGCTGGCCTACACCGATTACGGCGGCAGCGGCGACCTGGTGCTGATGCTGCCAGGGATGGGCGCGCTGCGCAGCGAATACCGCTTCCTCGCGCCGCAACTCCGTGAGGCCGGTTATCACCCGATCACAGTTGATCTGCGCGGCCACGGCGAATCCAGCCCACGCTGGGATGTTTACGATGTACCCTCGGTCGGCAGTGACATTCTGGCGCTGATTGAGCATCTCGATGCTGGTCCAGCTCATGTCATCACCACTTCATTCACACCGGGCGCAGCAGTGTGGGCCGCCGCTGAGCGCCCCGAAGCCATCCGCTCACTGGTGCTGATCGGCGCGTTCGTGCGCGACTCAAAGATCAACCCGCTGATGCAGGTCGCGTTCTGGATGATGATGAACAATCCCTGGCGCGTGCAGACCTGGCGCATGTTCTATAAATCGCTCTATCCCAGCCGCAAACCGGCGGATTTCGAGCAGTATCTGGACGAGCTGACACACAATATGGCACAGCCGGGACGCTTTGATGCGGCCAAAGGGCTGGCAGCGTCCTCGCGCCAACCCTCCAAGGAACGGCTGTCACGTGTCCAGGCTCCGGTGCTGGTCGTGATGGGGACCAAAGACCCCGACTTTCCCGATCCCGTAGCTGAAGCCGAGTACATCGCGGACCAGACTCACGGCAAGCTGGTGTTGATCGACGGCGCAGGCCACTATCCGCAAACCGAAATGCCGGAGCAGACCGCGCCTGCGATCCTCGATTTCCTGGCGCAGCGTTAACCGACAATGCCATTTCCATCCAAACTCAGCCTGGAAAGCATCGTCGATACGGCGATTGATTTGATCGAGGCCGAGGGCGTTGAAAAGCTCTCGGTCAATGTGCTGGCGCAGCGGTTGAGCGTGAAAACACCCTCGCTCTACCGCTACGTCAAAAGCAAAACCGAGCTGCTGCAAGCGGTCAATGCCGAGACAATATATGCCCTCTTCCGGCACATCGGCCCGCCGCTGCAAGCGCCTGGCACAGCCGAAGCGCGCATCATCCGTGTCGCCCAGGCTTATCGCGCCTTTGCCCACAGCCGCCCCATCACCTATGGGCTGGCCTTCACCAATACCATTCCCGAACTGTATCCCGATGCCGACGAAACGGAGAACGCGGTGCTGCCCTTTCAAGCGTTGATGGCGGAAATTTCCGGTGAAGCCGATTCATTGGCCGCGCTGCGCGGTCTGCAAGCCCTCATTCACGGCTTTGCCATGCTCGAGCTGGCGGGCCAGTTCCAGCGCGGCGGCGACCTCAACGCGGCCTTCAACGATTCCGTGCGCGCCTACATCCGTGGCTGGCGCACGCCGGAATAAGCTCACGCCTTCACGCCCACCCGCCGCAGAGGATTCAACGCAGCACTCAGCTGGCTGGGCGTGATCGTGAATGTGCGATTATCCGGCTCCTTATACAGCCACGCCGCCCAACGCAAACACAGCATTTCGACATCCAGCGGCGGGCGATACACACTGATCGCACTGTCCAGTGCGTGTTCTGCAGCGGTGGTGCCGTTCGCCCCACGCTGGATCGTCAGCGTATTCTCCACAATCGCCAGCAGCCACACGTATTCCGTGCCAATTTGCAGCAGTTGCCCCACCTGAAAGCGCGGCGACTCGCTGTCCGCATCCGCGCCATCGGCATCACTGACACTCAGCGTGGTTGCGCTGGCACCCAGCGGGTTATCTTGCACGCTGTCGCCGCTGGCACGCCACGCCTGTCCCCAGCGATCATGATAACCCCAGATTCCAATCACACTCACTG
>JAIOHN010000910.1 GCA_019912985.1 Anaerolineae bacterium
AATACATGCAGCGCCAGTGACTGAGGGTCACGCAACACGAGATAGCGATCTCCGCCTGCATTGAGCTGACCGTAAATCGGCAGCGCGCCCTCGACCCGCACCTCGGCAGTGACTTCGCCTGTTTCCATATTCCAGCGCTTCACCCGGCCATCTTCGGTGACTGTCACCGCCAGCGGTGGCTCAATCCGCCCAATGCGGATGATCGATTCTGTGTCAGCGTGAAACCCATCAGATAGAAAGGTGACGTTTCCTTTTTCCAGAACACCCACGTAATCTTCAGCTTCTACGTATATGGCACTATCCGTAAACCATAAATCGAAAAGTGGCCTATCCGAAGCCAACACCTGATACTCACCGCTGTGATAATCAAGCTGCGCCAGATAAAATGATTCGCCATCCGTATGAATCGAAGCGACTTGCTCATTAGAGCCAAACGTGATCGCTTGCGGATTAGCGATGAGACCGTCTGCACCTGCTACGCCGTAAGAATCGACTAATAAACCATGTGCATTCAGAATAGATATATTGCCTTGAATATCAGATAGGGCGATACGTTCACCATCCGTACGTAAGGCAAAACGACCATTTTGATAGATCACGCCTTGATCGGTTTGCTGTGGGTCAAACTCAATCCGTCCTACCGACCCTAAACGCTCAATATTGCCAGCGTTAATGACCTGTGGGCGGTCTTCTTCCTGTGCCAGCAGCGGCCCGATCATCCCGAAGAACAGAATAAAATAAACGAGCATTTTCAATAAACGCCTACACACCCATCCGTCAAAACGATATAATGCCATTAAATTAGATGTCCACATTCTTCGAGCTTTTCTGTTTCCCAAGTGTCTGGAGTGGCTGATGCACCCCAAGCAGATCGAAAATATACTCGACCGTGTGCTGCTGCGGGTTGAAAAACCTGGCCGGTATGTCGGCGGCGAATACAACAGCGTGATCAAGGACTGGGACCAGACCGACGTCAAGGTGGCGCTGGCTTTCCCGGATATTTATGACCTGGGCATGTCCAATCTGGGCATTATGATTCTCTATGACCAGATCAACCAGCAGCCTGATATGCTGGCGGAGCGTGTCTTCAGCCCCTGGGTTGATATGGAACAGATCATGCGTGAGGATGACATCCCGCTCTATTCGCTGGAAACCAAGCATCGCATCCGCGACTTTGACATCCTCGGCATCTCGCTGCCCTACGAACAATTGTACACCAACGCGCTCAATATTTTAGATCTGGCCGATATGCCCGTTCGCAGCCGTGACCGTGACGAGAGCTATCCGCTGGTGATCGCAGGCGGCCATTCCTGCTACAACCCTGAGCCGATGGCCGATTTCATTGATGCCTTTGTAATTGGTGAAGGCGAGGAAATTATCGTCGAGATCGCGCGGACGATGCAGAAGATGCGCGGCAAATCGCGTACGGAGCAGCTCCGCGCCATTGCGCAAATTCAGGGCATGTACGTGCCACACTTTTATGATGTCACCTATCATCCTGACGGCACGGTCGAATCAACAAAGCCCAATATCCCTGAAGTACCGGCCCGTGTACTCAAACGCATCGTGCCAATTCTCCCCAAGCCATTTACCAGATTTATCGTGCCGAATATTGATACGGTGCACAACCGCGCGCCTATCGAGATCATGCGCGGCTGCACACGGGGCTGTCGTTTTTGCCATGCGGGGATGGTCACACGCCCGGTTCGTGAGCGGACTGTGCAGGAAGTGATTGATGCCATTGCGGAAATCATGGATAACACCGGTTATGAGGAAATCAGCCTGCTCAGTTTATCTTCGTCCGATTATCGCGATGTGCATGAGCTGGTGAGTGCTGTGCATGAGCAGTATGGAGAATACGGCCTGAGCATGAGCCTGCCCAGTCTGCGCATCGAAACCGCCAGCGCGGACCTGCTCGACAAGCTCGGTGATACCCGTCGCAGCGGTTTTACCTTCGCACCAGAGGCCGCGACCGAGAAAATGCGAAACATCATCAATAAGTCGGTTGGACATGAGCAGGTGCTGGAAGCTGCCCGTGCGGTGTATTCGCGCGGTTGGCGGACGATCAAGTTTTACTTCATGATTGGCCACCCTGAAGAGACTATCGAGGATGTGTGGGCGATCATTGATCTATGTAAAGCCGTGCTGCGCGAAGGCCAGAAAATTCTCGGCAATAAGGCCAACGTCAATGTCGGCGTCAGTACCTTCATCCCCAAACCACACACACCGTTCCAGTGGGTGCCGCAGGATACCCGGGAGCAGGTGCTCAAAAAGCAGAATTTACTCAAAGATCAGATTCGCGGTCATGGTCTGCATCTTCGCTGGAATAACCTCGATGAAAGCGAGTTTGAGGGCTTTCTCAGCCGAGGTGACCGCCGCCTGGGTCGCGTCATCGAGCGTGCCTGGGAGCTTGGCTGCAAATTCGATGCCTGGCAGGATCATCACTGGCATCAAAAGTGGATGCAGGCATTTGAAGAAGCCGGTCTTGATCCCAAGTTTTATTCTCACCGCGAACGGGAAGTGGATGAAGTGTTCCCCTGGGATCACATCGATGCGGCGGTCCACAAGAAATTTCTGGTTGAAGACTACTTGATGAGCATCAAAGGGGAAACCCGTGTTGACTGCCGCGACAAATGCTTCGCCTGCGGCATTCTGCCCAAATTCACGGACACGAGATCGCAAACGCCTGCTGAAGCCTGGGAATGTCCGCCGGTCAAACCGAAGAGCGAGCGTAAACGTGATAAGACCGAGCGCGTATCCAACGTCACGCTGATACCCTGAGGCCCTGGCGCAAAAACTGGTATAATTGTCCATCTTGCGACGATTGAGAGGCGTTATGCGCATTCGTGTTACAGGTCAACAGCCGCTAAATGGCACTTATCAGCCATCGGGCAACCCGAACGCTGCGATCGCTTTGATTGCCGCGTCCCTGCTCACAGACCAACCGGTAACACTCAAAAATGTGCCACTCACCGCCAGCACAGAAGCCATGCTCAAGCTGGCAGAATGGACCGGCGCGCAGATCAGCTACGATCAAGACTGCTGCACCACATCCATTCACGCGGTACAGCTTACGCAGCGCGTGCTGGCGGAAAGTGAAACGGCCCTGACCACAGGTGCGTTACTGCTACTGGCTCCTATACTGGTGCGCCGTCAGCATGTGCGCCTGGAATTTGACTTTCCCCTCAATCGCATCCGTGCGCACATCGAAGCGCTGCGTGACCTGGGCATTGGAATCAGCACGACCAATGGCGCAGTCGAATGCAACCGGGTCAATTGGGATTATCGCGACATTATCCTGGCGCAGGCCAGTGTCACCGCCACCGCCCTGGTGATGATGCTCGCGGCGACTCTTGGCAAAGAAACGATCATCCACAATGCGGCCTGTGAGCCGCACATCCGCGAACTGGCTTATCTACTGGAAGAGATGGGTGTGCATATTGAGGGCATCGGCTCCAATCTGCTGCGTATCATCAGCCCGCCGGAGCTTCAGGGCGCGAATATCACTATTGGCCCCAATCATATCGAAACGGCCAGTATTGCTGCCATTGGCGCGCTGACTGGTGGACGCATCCAGATAGAAGGCACGCGCCGAGAAGATTTGCGTATGATTACTACGGTCTACGAGCGGCTTGGTATCCGCCTTGATGTCGATGAGTCGGAGGTATTTGTGCCGCGCCACCAGCAGCTCACCGTCTCCGAACGTGAGGAGGATGTCGACGCGTCGATTGAGACTTCCATCTGGCCTGGCTTCCCTTCCGATCTGGTGGCGATTGCCACCGTTGTAGCAACGCAAGCCCGTGGTACATCGCTGATTCACGAAAAACTATTCAACAACCGGCTGTTGTTTGTTGACCGCTTAAAAGCGATGGGTGCGCAAATTGTCCTGTGCGATCCGCATCGAGCCATCGTCATAGGCCCTTCCCCGCTTTACGGTGTCTATCTCGATTCCCCTGATGTTCGCGCCGGGCTGGGAATGCTGGCCGCAGCGCTGGTCGCAAAAGATGTGACGACCATCGACAATGCTCAGGCGATTGAGCAGAACTTTGCTGGCGTGTTCGCCAAACTCAAAAACCTCGGCGCACAGATTGAGATTGAATGATCGAACGCAGCTACACACAAATTGACGGCATCCGCACCGCTGAAGTGGTCATTGGCGAAGGCACCCCCATCCTGATGCTCCACGGTTGGGGTACAAATATCGACCTCATGATGCCGCTTGCGCAGCGGTTAACCCCCTTAGGCTATAAAACATATATTCCTGATTTGCCTGGATTTGGCAAATCGGATTCAACATCTGCTGGCTGGTGTGTTAATGAC
>JAIOHN010000911.1 GCA_019912985.1 Anaerolineae bacterium
GTATACTTTTACGTCCCACTTTTCGGAAAGTACGGCAGCGTACTGATACATTTGAAATAGGTGGTGCGCCCCTTTTAGGCGTGAACGGTGTTGTAATTATTGGTCACGGTCGTTCGAATGCGTTCGCAGTCAAAAACGCGATTCATCAGGCCGGTCTGGCAGTCCAGGGAAATGTTATTGATGCGATCCGTGAGGGCTTGCATCAGATTGATACACGAACAACCTCATGACAGGAGTAGGAATTATGGAATTGCTGCGCAACGGACGTCCTCGCGTCGTCGTTACGGGATTAGGCGCGGTTACAGCTTTGGGGTCCGCAAAAGAGATGTGGGAGTCTTTGAAGGCCGGGCAATCAGGCATTCGCCGCCTTGAGACCATCGATATCAGTCATGTGCCTATTAAATATGGTGGCGAAGTGCGTGATTTTGATCCCACAGTCTATATTGAGCCAAAAGAGGCTCGACGTATGGGACGTGCGTCGCAGTTTGGTGTGGTTGCCTCCCGCAGAGCCATTGAGGATGCAGGTCTGACAATTGCAGAGATTGAAAACGAAGGCGAACGCGTGGGCGTGGTGTTGGGGACTTCCCTGGGTTCGCATGAGATGGCAGAGCAAAGTACATTTAAATACAAGACCACAGGCTTTCGCAAGCCTAATCCCTTAGCCTTAATCAATGCTCTACCCAACATGCCTGCGCATTATGTCAGCCGTATGCTGCGGGCTTTTGGTCCGCTGAACGCGCCATCCACCGCTTGTGCCGCTGGCACCCAATCTATTGGTGAGGCTAGCGAATTGATCAAGAACGGTCGCGCTGATATGGTCATCACTGGCGGTGTAGAAGCGGTGTTGCAGGACTACGCCCTTGCTGGCTTTGAGGCAATGAACGCGCTGGCAAGCACGGAATTCAATGATAATCCAGAAGCAGCCAGTCGTCCCTTTGATAAAAATCGAACCGGCTTCGTGTTTAGCGAGGGTTGCGGCGTGCTCATTGTCGAAAGTTTGGCTCATGCAATCAAGCGTGGTGCCAAGATTTATGCGGAAATTCTGGGCCATGCTTCGTCTTCAGATGCTTATCACATCGCTGCACTTGATCCTCAGGGGCTGGGTGCGATGCGTTCCATGCGGTGGGCATTGGAAGATGCCCGACTGAATGTGGATGACATTCACAACATCAACGCTCATGGCACATCGACTCCTGCCAATGATTCAATGGAGACACTGGCAATCAAGCGAGTCTTTGGCGAGCAGGCGTATAACATCCCTGTAAACTCGACAAAAAGTATGCTTGGTCATGCGCTTGGTGGCTCTGGCGCAATTGAGGCAGTGGCCTGTGCATTCAGCCTGATTGAGAAGGTATTGCACCCAACCATCAACTATGAAACTCCAGATCCTGAATGCGATCTGGATTATGTACCGAATGAAGCACGTGATGTTCCCAATCTGAAATACATTATGTCGAACAGTTTCGGTTTGGGTGGTCAAAATGCCTCATTGGTGTTAGGCCAAATCTGAGCAACTTTTTCACAGGCAATGGCACCCGGTTTTTGACCGGGTGTTTTTTTTGCCGTTTTCCAACCTCAAGGTCAGCTCGTGCTATAATGAGCCTGTAATCTCAAAAGCTTACTGGGTGAATTAAGCCGATGATTCAAAATCAGCGACAACTGATCAGCACATTACTGGACAAAGGCGAGATCAAACGTGCGGAAATGATCGTAGCGAAACATCTCCGGTCACAGCTTCCAGATGAGGATCGGTCAAGTTGGTTGGTTTATCGTGCTCGCGCCCGCCTGGCTAGCGCTCGGCCTGAAGAAGCGCTCAACGATCTCTTCACCGCGCAGCGATTTGCCCCTACCGGTAACTTTGAAAAACCTGAACTGTTAGAGCTCCAGGCAGATTGTTACCTGGCGCGATTTGAGATGGCAAGCGTAGGTTTTGCGGACCGGAGTGATACCAGGCAGGCCAGCCAGCTTTATCTCCAAATTCTGGATCGATATCCAGGTTATCTGAATACCGGTTGGGTCTACTATCAACTTGGCCGGGTTGCGTTGACTGACAACCAGAATGAACAGGCCGAAATATATTTTCGGCAGGCGTTGTTTGCGCCAAGCACCGTGAAAACGCTGACTGCATTCTGCTATGAGCGTCTTGGGTTTATTGCCTTTTATGAGCAGCGTGATTACGCCAATGCTTTAGGATTTTTGCGTAAGGCTGTTGATACTTATCCGGCAAGTGAGAAGCGTACTTGGCTGGTGCAAGTGTATATCCTCCAGAGCAAAGTTTTACGGGAAATGCACGATTATGCACAAGCACTCACGATTGCGGAACAGGCACTAAGTATTGCTTTAAATAGCACACCTGAAGATCGCCATAGCGTGGCGGAAGCGTTACTGACTGCCGGGGAGTTAACTTCCGGCCTTGAAGGGCGTGAGCGCGACGTGGTGAATTATTTGCAGCAGTTTCTTCAGAACAGCCGTAAGCCATTGGGTATCGATGTGACATGGGCGCGTGTTCACGAGATGTTGGGTGATGCCTATATGAAAATCGGTCAATATGAGAATGCTGCCCAATCCTACAAAGCAGTCTTAGATTACAATCCCTATCATCCTTGGGGAATGTCGCTGCATTATCGAATTGCATGCAGTAATTATCTTCAAGGTAAGTACGAGGAAACGATCCAAACACTGACCCACCTGCTGAAAGACGCAGAAGTTGATGGGGAAGTTGTGAACGACTATCGCATTTTTGATATACTCGGTAGTGCTCAATTTGCGACCGGCAGATACACGGATGCATCAAAATCTTATGGAAAGGCACTGGAGCTTGCACCGGCAAGTGCCGACAATCTGAAAAAAATAAAGACTTATTACCAGTTTGCGATGGAATTGAGCTGAGATTTACAGGGTGGCTGAATGACAAAAGTAAAAGTGATCGGCGGTGGTTTGGCAGGATCAGAAGCGGCATGGCAGCTTGCACAACGCGGCTTTGAGGTTGAGTTGTTCGAGATGCGTCCTCGCAAAACGACAGGGGCACATGTCTCTGATCGGTTGGCTGAGTTAGTGTGTAGCAATTCGCTAGGTTCTAAGCTTCCCGATCGCGCGACTGGTCTTCTGCAAACCGAAGTCAAGATGATGGATTCGCTGTTGATCGATTGCGCAGAGCGTGCAGCAGTACCTGCCGGCGGCGCACTGGCTGTTGACCGCGAAATATTTGCACAATCCGTCACAGATGCTATTCACAACCACGCACTAATCACCGTCAAGCGTGAGGAAGTGACCGCAATTCCGGATGGTCCAACAGTGATCGCAACGGGGCCGTTGACTTCGAATGCCTTAGCCGCTGATATCGCTCGTTTAAGCGGACAGGAATATCTTTATTTCTATGATGCAATCTCCCCTATTGTCACCTATGAGTCGATTGATATGTCGATCGCATTCAAGGCCAGTCGCTATGATCGTGGCGAACAGGATGAGGGTGATTACATCAATTGCCCCATGAACAAAGAAGAATATGAACGCTTTGTCCAAGCTTTGCTCACTGCGGAGCGGGCGGAGCTGCGTGATTTCGAGCGAGAAGACCCCCATTTCTTCGAAGGGTGCCTGCCAATTGAGCAGTTAGCGGAACGTGGCGCAGACACATTGGCTTTTGGGCCCATGCGTCCTATTGGTCTGAGAGACCCGCGTACTGGGAAACGCCCTTATGCAGTGGTGCAGTTGCGGCGGGATAACCTGGCAGGAAGCCTTTATAACATCGTAGGTTTTCAAACGAATATCCGCTGGGGGCAGCAAGAGGCGATTTTGCGGCTTATCCCTGGCTTGGAGAATGCGGAATTCATTCGCATGGGGCAACTGCATCGCAACACATTTATCAACTCCCCTACGCTGCTCCATGCGACGATGCAGTTTCGTAATCGTGCGGATCTGTATTTTGCCGGGCAGATTACGGGTGTCGAGGGCTATGTTGGCAACATCGCCACTGGCATGGTGGCCGCAATCAATCTGGCACGGCAGCTTTCTGGTAAACCTGTCTGGATTCCTCCTGTTGAAACCATGGTTGGTACGCTTTGTCATTATGTGACTCATACGGAACCCAAAGATTTCCAGCCGATGAAGGCCAACTTTGGTATCCTTCCCGATTTTCCTGAGCACATCAAGAACAAGCGAGAACGCTATCAAGCCTATGCAAGCCGCGCTCGTGAGGCACTGGATCAATCACTTGAACTTGAGGGTGTACTTCATCTCAGCCCTGTTTCCTGAAATCTGTTATGATTAAGGAAATTACCAAGCGAGAGGCGAATGACGGTGACTGATCTTGCCCGATGGCTGGATTCAAACAGTACAGTGCTTGTACAGGCTGTAGTGGAGAAACTTTCACAGAACGAAGCTCAAAAAGCTCAGGTTATTGAGACTGTCGCTTCGTTTTTTGAGAGTTTGATCGAGTCAGTGCGCCATGGTGATTCAGCAGCGTTGAATGATCGCCTTTCACGTTGGGTTGAGGGACGGAGCGCCCCCACTGAAGGAGAGTTAACCCGGTTAGTCCCCGTGCTTATCTCGATTAAACAAGTTAATGCTGAGCAAATCCGGCTGCTATGCGAACCAGCACAGGCGGTGGATTTACTGATTGCGTTAGATGTGGTTTACGATCGAGCGATAAATTATCTGTCGCAGTTGGAGTCGGATGCGCTCTTAGCAGATATGCGTGATCAACTTCAACAGGCTCAGCAACAGCTTGAACGCCTGGATAAAAGCAAGTCAGACTTTATTGCAGTAGCTGCCCACGAACTTCGCACGCCTATTACCCTGGTTGAAGGGTATGCAAACATGGTTTTGGATGCCCGCCCTGATTTGAAGCAGGACGAAGGTGCGATGGCGTTGTTTGAGGGGATGACAAGTGGTGTTAAACGACTACGCGAAATAATTCGCGATATGCTTGATGTGTCACTCATTACATTGGATATGATTGAGCTTCATGCTCAGCCCACGTGGTTAAATCAAATTATTGATGCAGCGAGTCATAGTGTTGAATCTCCGCTCCGTGAGCGAAGAATGAAACTAAGAATCGAGCATGAGACGATCCCGAAACGCGCGACCTACGCTGACCCAGAGCGATTGGTTCAGGTGCTCAATAAAATACTCATGAATGCGATCAAGTATACGCCCGATGGCGGAGAAGTCATCGTCCAGGCACGTGAGTTGACCGGATTTGTCGATGTGATGGTGATCGACAACGGCATCGGAATTTCCCCAAATGATCTCTCACACATATTTGGGATGTTTTCAACGGTAGGAGACGCTTCGCTGCATTCCAGCGGAAAATCGAAGTTTCGAGGTGGTGGCCCGGGGTTGGGGTTATACATTTCAAAGGGTATTATTGAAGCGCATGGTGGAAATATCTGGGCAGAAAGTGCTGGGTATGACGAGTTAAATTTGCCGGGTAGTACATTTCACATCATGATTCCGATGCGAAATGCCCCCCAGGGCGATAATTTGAGTGCCATCATTATGAAAACAGATAAAGAGGTTACGTGATTCAACCAGCCGAGCGTTTAGAAAAGTTACCCCCGTATGTTTTTGCCGTAGCTGCACAACGTATTCGTAAGATGACCACGGATGGTATTGACGTAATCCGTCTCGATATTGGTAGCCCGGACAAACCACCGCCAGATACGGTGATAAATCAGTTGATTGAATCAGTACACAATCCCAAAATTCATGGGTATTCTGGTTATCAAGGGACGCCTGCTTTTCGTAAGGCGATAGCGCAGTACTATCAAAAACGGTTTGGCGTGACCGTGGAGCCCGAACGTGAGGTTCTGCCACTGCTTGGCTCGAAGGAAGGTATCATCAATCTATGCTTGGCCTATCTCAATCCTGGCGATCTGGTGTTGGTACCAGATATTGGCTACCCTTCCTATTCAATGGGCGCGCGTTTAACCGGTGCCGAGATCTACTGGTTGCCGCTTACCCGCGAGAATGGCTTTGTTGCGGACTTATCGCAGGTACCTGAAGCAATCGCCGACCGCGCCAAGTTCTTGTGGGTGAATTATCCGAACAATCCAACAGGCGTGGTGATTTCCAACCAGCAGTACGACCAGATTATGCGCTTTTGCGCACAACATGACATCCTGCTCGTATCTGACAACCCTTATGTCGAAGTAACCTTTGATGGTTGTGTCGCAGGCAGCGCTTTGCAGTCGCCAGATGCTTTAAACCATGCAGTAGAATTCGTGTCATTCTCGAAAACATACAACATGGCAGGATGGCGTCTGGGGGCAGCGGTCGGCAACCGGGAAGTTATCCAGAAGTTGTTGCAAATTAAGAGTAACGTGGACAGCGGCCATTTCCTGGCAATTTATGAGGCTGGGATCACGGCCATTGAAGATACAACTGAATCATGGGAGCACGAACGCAATCATATTTATCAACAGCGGCGCGATCGTGTTCTGGAAGCTCTCCCTCAGATAGGGCTAGATGCAGACGTGCCGAAAGGCTCACTCTATATCTGGGCCTATGTTGAGAACGGCAGCGGCCTGGATTATGCTGAAGCTGCCCTTGAACATGCCCATGTAGCGCTTGCCCCCGGTAGTGCTTATGGCCCTGGTGGTGAACGTTATATCCGTATCAGTGTGAGCGTTCCCGATGATCGGTTGGACGCGGCACTGAATCGCTTGAAAGAATGGTATCCGCGAAGTCAATTCGCATAAAGAACAACTATGACTGAACATCAGATTGTAAATTACGATCCAGAACGCGCCTATTTGGTTGGCGCAAATCCAAAAGGTAGCATCCCTCTACTCCCCATCGAAGATTCGCTGGATGAACTGGCCCTGCTCGCGCGTACAGCGGGCATGACTGTGGTTGGGCGTTCATGGCAAAACGTTCAACAGATTGATCCGGCGACTTTTATTGGTTCTGGTAAGGTTGAAGAAATCCGTGAAGATGTCGAAGCCACGGACGCGCAGGTCATCATTTTTGACGACGAGCTCTCCCCCCGGCATCAGCGTGAGCTAGAAAAGCGTTTCGGCGAACAGTATAAACTGCTCGACCGCTCAGCCTTAATTCTGGATATTTTTGCGCAGCACGCGCATACGCGTGAGGGCACGTTGCAAGTCGAACTCGCCCAGTACGAGTATCGTCTCCCACGCCTGACCCGTCAGTGGACTCACCTTGCCCGGCAGGCAGGTGGCGGCTCTGCGCGCGGCGGTACAGGTGGCGTGGGCCTGCGTGGGCCTGGTGAAACGCAGCTAGAAGTGGACCGGCGAGAGATTGGTCGTAAGATCAGCAAACTCAAGGTTGATTTAGAAAATGTACGTGCGCATCGTGGGCGTTATCGCGAACAACGTACCCGTGCGCGCATCCCTGTGATCGCGTTGGTCGGTTATACTAACGCTGGGAAATCCACCTTGTTCCGCTCACTAACCGGCTCGGATGTCTATGTCGCAGACCAGCTATTCGCGACCCTTGATCCTACAACACGTCGGGTTGAGTTGCCATCGGGCAGGCATGTGCTGCTGACAGATACGGTCGGATTTATCCAGAAACTTCCCACCACCTTGATCGCTGCTTTTCGGGCCACATTGGAAGAAGTCACCGAAGCCGATGTAATTCTGCATGTGGTTGATGCCTCACATCATAATGTATTGCAGCATATTGAGGCGGTGGAAGATACACTGGCCGAATTAGATGTCCCGCCCGTACCAGAGCTTCTGGTTTGGAACAAAGTTGACCTGATCGAAGAAAGCGAACGTCCCACACTAGACGATGCAGATGAGGAGTATGCGGCTTCCGCCTATATTTCAGCGCTAACTGGCGAGGGGCTAGAGCATCTACTTGAGCAGATCGAAAATGCCATCGCGCGATCTGCCTATCATGTTCGATTTTTGCTGCCGTACGATCGGGGCGAGGTCATTTCGCACCTACACGAGACATCTACAGTCGAAAGCCAGGAGCACACCGAGGACGGCGTGATTATTACCACGCAAATTTCGCCGGATCTGTACGAACGCTACAAAGAGTATGAAATCTGAGGCCTGACCATGTTCAAACGTGTTGATGAATCCCCTGCTCTTGCCCGGTTTATCGAGTTTATCTCTGCTGCAATGGCGAAGCAGCGAGGGCTGCCAGTGGTGATCGGCATTGGCCTGGTTATCATTAGCATGGTGGTTCAGTCTGTCAATGTCTTCGCGCAGGTATGGTGGTTGGAATTGACTGGCGTGATCGCGTTGCATGTAGGCATTCTATTTGGCTTAATCGGTTTGTTGCTTTCTGAGCCACTCGGCAGATAAGCGGGATATGGATATTCAGTACCGTCTTATCGACCGGCCCGATGAATTCGAGAAAGTCGTCGATCTTGAGATTGAAGTTTGGGGATTAGAACCGCGAGACGCCGTACCAGGCAATTTATTTCGCTCTTTAGCGCATAATGGTGCCGTGGTAATTGGTGCATTTGATACCACTCGGCTGGTCGGGATGGTGTTTGGCTTCCCTACCAGCAAACCCACAGCACTGTGGTCGCACATGGCAGGCGTTCATCCTGATTATCAGGGTATGGGTATTGGATTTCAGCTGAAGCAGCAGCAGCGCGAATGGGCGCTGGCGAATGGCTATAAGACAATGGGTTGGACCTTTGACCCGATGCAGCGTGGCAATGCCAAATTCAACATTGATCAGATTGGCGCGGTTTCACAGGTGTACCACGTAGATTACTACGGCCCGATGAGAGACACTATCAACGCGGGTTTGGCGTCGGATCGTTTGGAAGTATTATGGGATTTTCGTAAAAAACCGAAGCCTGCTCCACGATCTGAGGGTCCATTTCTCGTAGAAATGCATGATAGTAATCTTCGGCATTCTCAGGTTGACCTAAGTCAGGCCACTTATAACGTTGAAATCCCCTACGAGCTCAAAACACTAAAATCTATCGACATCGTCAAAGCACAGGCGTGGCAGCTTGCGGTCCGAGAAGCATTGTGTGATGCTTTTAACCGAGGCTACCGCGTTGAGGGTTTTGCGGCTCGTGATGGCCGCTGCTGGTATATCCTCCAACAACAGCCCGCCTGGTATTTATATGTCGTAACGTGTGCCGATCAATCGCTTTATACAGGGATTACCAATAATCTGGAACGGCGCATCCAGCAGCACAACCGTGGTAAGGGTGCAGCCTATACTGCCTCGCATCGACCTGTTCACCTTATTGGCGCATGGCAGTTTCAAGATAAATCCCAGGCACTCAAGGCAGAACTGAAGTTCAAAAAGCTGACCCGGCAAAACAAGCTGAACCACCTCAAACAAAAATCGAACTATCTCGAAGGCACGTTCCTCGAAAACGAATAACGCTTTTGTTCAATATAACTATATCCAGGCCAGGACATATTGGCAGGTTTATAATTAGATCAGATGGTACAATGTGGTGATTCCTTTTGTTTCAACATGTTAATGCATTCTAGGAGGTAGATAGGCATGCTTAGAAAGCAACAAGTTCTCTTCGCGTTTGTTTTGCTGGCACTGCTGTTACCAGTTTTTGGTGTGGTAGCCCAGGACAGCGAGCTACCAGACTTAGACGGACAGACGATCACGGTGGCCGTGGAGAATGCGTATCCGCCATTCAACTTCGTCGATCCTGACAGCGGCGAAGCAATGGGTTGGGACTACGATACCATCAACGAAATCTGCGCGCGCCTCAACTGCGTGCCGGAATACGTCGAGACCGCCTGGGATGGCATGATCCTGGCTGTCTCCAATGGCGAGTTCGA
>JAIOHN010000912.1 GCA_019912985.1 Anaerolineae bacterium
TATCTGACCACACCTGGACACGCGAGATTGACATCGAGGCTTATCGTGCGGTTTCCGACAGCGCCTGGTGTGATTCGATGCCCGGCGATGCCTACAGTGTCACCCGGCGCGAGGAACAGCGTGGATCGCGGCAGGTGCCGGATGGTGAAGAATGCAGCACACGGCGGGTCGATAACGGCGATGGCACCTTCAGCGAACGGCGCGAATGCCAGACGAAATATCGCAGCGAACCGGTGTACGATGATCGCTGTTACTTCACGGTCAACCGCTGGCAGTTTACGCGCACGGTGGAGGCCGAAGGGGATTTCAACGAGGAACCTTATTGGCCGGATGCTCGCCTCAGCCGCAGCGGAGCCTGCATCGGCTGTGAGCGCGAAGGCAATCGCAGCGAGCAATATCTGGTCTACCTGCGCGAAGGGGAGAATACCTACACCTGCAATCTCGACCGCCAGCAGTGGCAGTCGATGGCCCCCGAATCGACCTGGAAATTTTCTATCGGGGTGATTTCCAAACAACCGGATTGTGGTTCGCTGGAACCGGCATCCTGAACCTGAACAACTGCACAGGCCTGAGCGATCGGGCCTGTGTTTGTTTTGGCTCATTCAGCGGCGTGTTGGCCCAGGTGAGAGAGAATCCCGTCGTAAACCATGTCCATATGCGGATAGGGCAACGCGTGGCCGACCCCATCCAGCCACAGACTTTCAGCCTTGGGGATGATTTCCACCAGTTTCTTGCCATGCGCCAGCGGAATGATCGGGTCGTCGGTGCCGTGAACCACCAGTGTGGGGACACGGAGTGTTTTCAGCCTGTCGTAGCGTGAACCTGAAACTGTCACCGCCACCTGATGTTGAAAAACACCGCTGATGCTCACGCCGCTGCGTTTTCGCAGATCATACAGTACGAGTTCCGCTGTTTCCCGAATATCCAGATCCTCATAGCCAATGAACGCAATCACCTTTGCAAGGCGCTCCTTGATGAGATTTCTTTCGCCGCCGAGGATGCGGTATTTGAGGAGTGGGATACCCTTCGCAAAAGAAGTAAGCAGATAACTTGATGTAAGGCTGGGCAGATCAGGGTCGCCGATGAAGCCCGATGTCGAGAGGAGGGTAAGCGACGCTATCCTGTCGGGGTGCGCGATGGCGACTTCCTGTGCGATCATGCCGCCCATGGACAGGCCGATCAGGTGGGCCTGTGGAATGTTCAGGGCATCTAACACCGCTGTGGCATCACCAGCCATATCCACAATCGAATACGAATTTTTGCGGCTCCAGTTTTGTACGCGGTCTGAGATGCCTGTCCCGCGATTGTCGTAGCGAATGGTCTGATAGCCTGCATCCACGAAGGTCTGGACGAATTTCGGCGGCCAGTCCAGCGCACTGCCCCCGCTTCCCACAAGGAGCAAAACAGTGCCTCTTGTAGGGCCTTCCGGCGCAATGCACTCATACCAGATACGCAAGCCATCTGAGGTGGCATAACCGGTTTGCCCGACGACGAATTCCGGCAGGTCGCTGTTAAGCACGTCATCAATGATCATATCCGTCTCTGGTGGCAGTGTCGGTTTTGTGCTACGGAGATAGGCAAGGATGGCCGCGAAGCAAATGAGCAGAAACAAGGCAATATACATGGTGATTCTCAATCATCTCCCACGGAATTACCAGCTTACTATAGTTGCTTTTTGATGCGGTCGAAAGTGTATTCGTGTGAGATGCCGCGCCCGTGCAACGTTTTTGCAGCGGATGCGTCTGAGCATTTGCTTTGCCTACAGGCTCACAATGCGCTTGGCGACACGAAGCTGCTTGGGGAAGATGGGCAGGAAGTCCATCAGGCTTTGATAGCGCCCAGCCTCGCGCTCGCTGAGATAACGGCGCAGCACGCTGACCGTTCCCGGCAGGATGGTCATCCCCTGGGCTTTGCGGGCCATCAGCACATAGGCTTTGGCCTCGGCAGCACTGACATGATCTTCCAGGTAGATCGCCACCGCCGCCGCGACGAACAGGGTCGCGAACTGCTCCTCCCAACTGGGATACATGATGCTGAACTGGTCGCTCACCGGGATTGGGATTTTGGTCGCCTCGGCCAGCTTGCGGGCGTTGGAGCGCATGTAGCTGAGCAGCAGCATCCGTCCATACTGCGAGAGGGCCGCCCGGTAAACATGCGCCGGGTCTTCGTCGAAGGGCCAGGGCGGACTATCACCCCAGGCCAGACGTGGCGGCGCGATGCAGATCAAGTCCTTGCCGATGCGCAGACCAATCTCCTGATCACTGGGATAGGAGATGCTGGGGATAAACACCAGATTTTCATCCACGGGGCCGAGGAAAGGGGCTAAGAACGGTTTGAAGGAGACGTTCTCGAAAACCTTCTGTGTTTCGTCAAGACTTTTTTGCCAGGGGGTATTCTCGGTTTCCCACCATTCATCCAGTTGTGATGAGGTGTAAAAATCCCTTATGTCCTGAATCCAGCCAGTGGGAACCCAGGCAGGCATACGATCCAGCTCCAGGCGCAGTTCGGGCCAGTTGAGGCACAGCGCAAAGGTGAACATGGCCTCCAGCGGCGCGCCCTGCTTGAGTAGATTTTGCATACTCTGGACAGCGGGGTGATCGCGAAATTCGTGCAGGTATTTACGGGTCGCGCGGGCATGGAGATGGGTGCCGTGCGGCTGCTTTTCCTGCGATTTATCGGGCCAGTTGGTCGCCGCGAGCAGTGCGGACATCAAGCGGACGCGATCATCCAAACGGACTACAATATCAGATGCGTTCATACATTACCCTGGCAGAGGCAGCGGACTATTTTGTATTGTAAATGCCAAGTTAGATTGAATCAAGCAGGTGGTTCTTTATTCAAGATGCGAGTCGCAATCATTACTGAAACATTTTTGCCCAAGGTGGATGGCATTGTCACCGTGATTTGCCTGCTGCTCGATCACCTGGCGCAGCGCGGTGTTGAGGTGGCGGTGTTCGCCCCGCGCCTGGGGGAGATCGACCATTATGGCAGCGCGCGCGTGATCACCGTGCCGGGGCTGCGCTTCCCCTTTTATCCCGACCTCAAGCTGTCGGTGCCGACTCTGACCACCTACCGTGAGCTGCGCGATTTCCAGCCGGACGTGGTGCACCTGGTCCATCCCTCGGCTTTCGGGCTGGCGTGTTACGTGATGGTCAAGCGCATGGGACTGCCGACCCTGGTTTCCTATCACATTGATTACGGTCAATTGGGGCGGCATTTCCGCTGGGGGCCGTTTCACGCCGGGTTTATCGACGTGCCGATCCGCTTTTTAACGCGGCAGGTGCTGAATACGGCGGATGATGCGCTGGCTCCCTCGCGGGCGGTGCAGCAGCGGCTGGTGTCGATTGGGGTACGTAAGGAAGTGGACTTGTGGCGGCGCGGTGTGGATGCCGAGCGCTTTCATCCCCGTTATGCCAGTGACGCCATGCGCGCGCGGTTATCAAATGGCTGTGTCGAGGATGTGCTGCTGCTGTATGTCGGGCGGCTGTCGTATGAAAAGCAGCTTGATCATCTCAAACCAGTGCTGGAACGTGTGCCGGGGACACGGCTGGCGCTGGTCGGCGATGGTCCCGCACGGGCGGCGCTCGAAAAGCATTTCGCCGGGCTGCCAGTGTGTTTTATGGGCTACTTGCAGGGCGAAACCCTGCTGCAAGCCTATGCCAGCGCCGATATTTTCGTGTTTCCCTCGGCCATCGAATCCTTCGGGCTGGTGGTAGTGGAAGCGATGGCCGCCGGGCTGCCAGTGGTGGCATCGCGCGTGGGCGGCGTGGGCGATGTCGTGCAGGAAGGCGTGATCGGTTATACCTTTGACTCTGGAGACATCGACGGGTTGGTGGCAGGCGTGCAGCAGATTGCCCGCAGTCGCGAGACGATCAAGACGATGGGCGCGGCGGCACGTGCCTTTGCCGAGACTCAGACCTGGCCCGCGATGATGGATGAAGTAATCGAGCATTATCAGCGGTTGATGGATGCGCGCAAGCCATCGGCATTATAATGCGATCAGACGGCATATGAGGACCCTGCCATGACGATCACCTTTGAACGGGCGCTTGCTGCGGATGTGGAAATGCTGGTTCTCATCCAGATCGCGTCATTCCATTACGATTCGGTGCTGTATCCCGGTGTGGAGATTGGCGGTCCGCCCGGCTATGACTCAGCAGAACACACCTTGAAGGTCATTGAGGAGGATGAATACTACAAAATTATTCTGGATAGGCAGTGTGTGGGCGGGCTGGTGGTGTTCGATATGGGCGAAGGACATTGTCACCTGGATTTGATCTGTATTGACCCGGCTTACCAGAATCGCGGGATTGGCACGCAGGCGATGGCGTTTATCGAGCAGATGTTTCCGGCCACGCGCTGGACGCTGGATACGCCGCAGTGGGCGGTGCGCAACCAGCACTTTTACGAGAAGTTGGGCTATATCAAACGGTACGAGTTCCAGGCTGATGATGGCACGCCGCTGATTGCCTATGAAAAACAGATGAGGCCAGTTCCCAATGGATGAAGCAGCGGGCGCGAATGATGTTTTTGAGGTGGTGCGGCAGATTGCCCGGCAGTTGCCCGGTATCGAAGAAGGCACATCCTACGGCACACCTGCACTACGGGCGCGCGGCAAATTCCTGGCACGGCTGCATGATAACCGCGAGGCGCTGGTGCTGAAGGTTGGTGATATGGAGCAGACCTTCCTGATTGAGACTGAGCCAGCGTATTTTTACATCACCGATCATTATCGCGGAACGCCCTATGTGCTGGTGCGTCTCTCTGTGATTGATCCCACTATCTTGCATGATCTGATTGTGCAGGCGTGGCGCGGAATCGCTTCGAAACAGGATATTGCCACTTATGAAGCGCGGAGGAAGGCTTAAGATCAACTACCCATTCATTGGGGGATTGAATTGTAAGTTTCCAACTTATACTGCATTTGAATAGGGTTAGAAGGATGTAGACAATGAGTTGGATGAGTCGAGTCGCCGCGTGGAGTAGCCGCTTGCGGGGCCAACGGCCAAAGAAGATTGATCAGCTTGAGGCACAATGCTTTGGTTGCTTACAAGAGGAAATGGACGCCCTGCGCCGCGAAATTGAAATCACGCAAAACAATCAAGACGAATATGCAAAATACCTAAAAACTTGAGAGAAGGCGTGAGGGGCGCGGCTGCGCCCCTGACTTGATTTTAGTCCTCGGTGCGTGGGTCGAAGGCGTCGCGCAGACCGTCACCGATAATATACAGGCACAGCACCGTGATGGAGATCAGCAGGCCGGGTGCGACCACCAGATGTGGCGCGCGGCGCAGCAGGTCCAGCCCGCCGCTGAGCATGTTTCCCCAACTCGGAATCGGCGCTTTGACGCCAAAGCCCAGGAAACTCAACGCGGATTCCGTGAGAATCAAGCCGCCAATGGCACGCGCCAGCACGATAATCAGCAGCGAGAAGATGTTCGGCACGATGTGCATGAACATAATGCGCCAGCTTGACGCGCCGATGGATCGTGCTGCCAGGGTGTATTCACGCTGTTTGAGCGAGAACGTCTCGCCGCGTACCAGCCGCGTCGTGCCTGTCCAGCCGAAGAAGGACAGCACCAGAATCAGGCTTAAGGGACCGGGCGAGAGCAAGGCGCTGATCATCAAGAGCAAAAACAGCGACGGAATCGAATTGAGCGTGGTGATAAACCAGATCACGACATCATCCACAATGCCGCCATAATAGCCGGTGATGACGCCGACAGCGACGCCGATCGCCAGCGAGAGAAAGGCGGATGAAAATGCGATCCCCAGCGAGACCTGCCCACCATAGAGC
>JAIOHN010000913.1 GCA_019912985.1 Anaerolineae bacterium
ATATATAAACGCTTCTTGGCGTACCAGAAACCTCAGAAAGGTTTCGTCATCGCCTCGCATAAGATTGAAACGAGAATCAGAGAACACCCAATCTGATTCCCAATCATCATTGTTTACGGTGTGTTGCCATATATCTCCCATGGCATCTTTGAAGCGGGAATCTGTGGATGGCATCGCCTCAAGATCCCATATCCTCGACATAAACTCGATTTCATCGAACCGACCATACAGGTTTATCTTCTCAAGGAAGACGAGATCGAAAATATCTCATCTCGTTATCTCAGAAATTTTCGTAGCCATGGCAGTCCGTAATGAAAGCTAACGTTCGCCATAACCGGCGGGATCGGGCGACGCGCCATAGGCGCGTTGACCAAGACCGTCCGTGTTGATGGCGTGGTTAGCCGCCAGCCGCTGAGAAATTGAACTCACGGGTCATCCCTATTGATACCTGGTGGACAGCGACTGCCGGATATTGGCCCGCAAGCGCTACGATTCTTTCACGATCCTCGGTTGAAATGTTCGGCCCGAGATAGATGCCAGCGAGCTCTCGTGGATTTAGGCGATAGTCGGTGAATAGACCAGACTCAGGGGGCCTACTGAAGGACGTGATTCTCCACTCCTTCTCATAGGACCAGTCGGGCGCTTTTGTGTACGTTGCGACCATCAGCATTTCTTCGACGGCGAGATTCTTGGT
Organism: Anaerolineae bacterium; assembly: GCA_019912985.1. GTDB lineage: Bacteria > Chloroflexota > Anaerolineae > Aggregatilineales > Phototrophicaceae > JAIOHN01. The sequence goes on from JAIOHN010000913.1 coordinate 695, forward strand.
AGTCGTGAGAATTTCAGCCCACCCGTCCGCCGTATAGACAGCTGGCTTTGATGTCGGATACGTCACCGGCTTGGCTATACGCCATGCGCTATCAAGTTCATCATCGCATCGCAGCTCTAGTACAACACCACGATATTTATCCGCGTAGTGATACCACATGGCTGCGTGCGACGGGCTTTCGGTAAGGCAGAGAATTCTGAACTGGGGAAGCAAGTCTCGCCACCTCTGACGAAGCTCTTCCATTGATTGTCCCGTGGGGCGAAGGGTTTCGGCCGAGGCGGCAAGACCTGCAAGTAGTTGCGCTTTCAGTTCCGCTGAGATGCCCTTCCTCGCGGTTTCGACAATCAACCGAATCTTGGGCTCTAGCCGACGTTTCTTCCGGAGGCTGTTCAATCAGATTTGAGACCCGGCTCGCAAGGGCTCGAACGACATCCTCCGGACGGATGCCTAAAGACAATTCCCGGGGAACATCAAACGGATCGTTGAACAAGAGCGGGGAACTCCATCTGAGCGTGCGGCGCTCCAAGACAACGGCCGCCGTAGATGCCGACATGTATTTGAAGAAACTGTCGCGATTATGTGTTCGGTTGGTCAATCGCATGTTGTTCTCTTTGGCGGCTAAACGTAAAGTTGAGGGGCGCCGCGCTTTTGCGGCGTCCCGCTCGAACGCCGGGTTGGGCTTTTTAGCCATGGTAAGCATCCCGTACATTTGGAACCACCTCAACAACTGCAGTGAGGATGACTAAGCTGTGGCGCAATAGCTGCTCACTACGCTCTGGGGCAAACCAATGTCCATTAAATTTTCCACCATGAAATAAGTTGTTCCGGACGCAGCGAATATATTGAAGAAGTTTGTCGGCACGGGAATTTGTATTTGGCTCTACGTCTGCCCAAGCAATTACACCATCAACGATCATTTGTTTTTTTGGTGGAGCATGAAATATAAATTCAATGGCCTCTTTTAGCTCTACAGTATTTGGATTGAAAATAATATATTCAATTGAGGAAGAAAATTTTTGCCAATTTGCTTCCGCTGCACCATCGCCATTGTTGTAGCCCGATGCTTTCAACGCATACTCAACTCGAGAAAAGACCTGGAAGAGTTTGATAGCAAGTTGATCAATGTGCTTATGAGCTGTCATCTTGATTATGCCCAACGCCGCGTTAAGGGGCGCACATGGAGGAGCGCAGCGACGACATGAGCGTCCCTCTTGAACGCATAGTTAGATTTCATAGCCAATAAACCCCGCCGCCAGTAGAGCAAAAGCGAGCACCCACATAACAACGTAGATTGACTTATGGATTGAGCCGGCGCTACACACCTCAGGAAGGGCCTCCTTACCACTGTAGGCGGCTCCACTTATATCCGTATTCTTCAACGCTACTTTGTTGTCCACGTCTCCCTTCATGAAGGCGTGTGCCGGGCCGTCAATCATTAGAAGCTTTTCAATATCTCTGGCAGTTTCGTTACAAACCTCGCCCCAAAAGCGATTCCGCTCATAAATGCGATACCACAATAAGAGCCTAGCGCGGCCTTTGGCCGCAACCAAAAAGGTGATTTTTAGTTTATTATAAAGTATAGTAGTATCCTCGTAAATAGT
>JAIOHN010000914.1 GCA_019912985.1 Anaerolineae bacterium
GCATATCCGCTACTGGCACGCCGCAGATGACCGCACCAAACAAATCCGGTCGCTGAAGCATACAGGCTGCCACCAGCAGCCCGCCGTTGCTCCCGCCATAGATGCCCAGGCGCTTTGACGAGGTATAGCCGTTGTCAATCAGCCATTCACCCGCGCTGATAAAATCGTCAAAGACATTCTGCTTGTTCTCCAGCATCCCCGCCCGATGCCATTCTTCGCCATATTCACCACCGCCACGGAGATTGACGACCACATAAACACCGCCAGCTTCCAACCACACAAAATCCGCGACGTTAAAAGTAGGCGTCAGGCTGATGTTAAAGCCACCGTAGCCATACATCAGGGTCGGATTCTCGCCATTGAGCTGCAAGCCTTTTTTGTGGGTGATGAACATCGGTATACGGGTGCCATCTTTCGATGTGGCAAACACCTGCCGTGTTTCGTAATCCTCGATATTCAAATCAAGTCCGGCATCCCGAAACACGGTGATCTGACCCGTGGCGAAATCGTAACGGAAGATCGTCGGCGGGTAGAGATAGGACTGAAAGCCGAAAAACAACTCGTCATCACCCGCATGAGCGAATAAGCCGGTGATAGAGCCAATCGTCGGCAGTTCAAGCTCGCGGGCAAAGTTCCCATCCAGGTCATAGAGGCATAGGCGATGGTGTGCGTCGTGCATGTAGGCCACCGCAAAATGCTTGTGGACCATCACCACCTGATCGAGCACATCTTCCTGCTGTGGGATTACCTCACGCCAATGCTCACGCTGCGGATGATCAACATCCACGGCAATTACACGCCAGCGTGGCGCATCGAGATCAGTGCGGATAAAGAGGGTCTTACCACTGCTGCCAAGAAACTCGTAGTGTGCATCCGCCTCGTCCACCAGCCGCACGAAATCGCCCTCGCGCTCGACCGGACGATAGTAGAGCCGGTTGGGGCCGCCTGCCGAATCGAACACGTAGAGCACCACATAACGCCCATCATCACTGAGCTGGGGCGGAAAATTCAATTCAGGCATGTCTGGACGTTTATAAACCAGCACATCCTCGGATTGCGATGTACCAAGTTGATGCCAGTAAAGCATGTTGTTGAGGTAGGTTTCATGGACGTTACCATCGGTAGGTTCAGGTCCACGGTTATAGAAAAAACCAGAGCCATCCGACTTCCAGGCGATGCCACTAAAGCGACACCACTGGAGCACCTCACGATAGTCCTCTCCGCTCGCCAAATTGCGGATGTGGATTTCCTGCTGGTCGCTGCCACCACTGGATATGCCATAGGCAATCGCGCTGCCATCATCGTTGATCGCCATGCTGGTAAGCGCGACCGTTCCATCGTCGCTGAATGTATTCGGGTCCAGCACCGGCACTGGCTCAGAGTCCAGCGACTCCTGCATATAGAGCACCGGTTGATTCTGCAAACCATCATTCACGTAAAGAAAGTAACGGCTGCCGCGATGCTCGACTGAGAAGTGACGTGTAAAATTCCAGAGCGCAGTCAGTCGTTCGCGCAATTGCGCTGTGATGCTGATTTCGCTCATGAATGCCTGTGTGAGTTCATTCTGCGCGTCAATGTAGGCGCGCACTTCAGGCGTATTCGTGTCCTCCATCCAACGATAGGGATCGGCCACTTTCATACCATGAAAATCATCCACCACATCGCCTTTTGCGGCGTCTGGATAGGTGAAATTTTTATTCATACCTGCTGCATCCTCTATTGAAAGATCTCTCGGACTTTTGTGGCGACTGCCTCTCCCAAAATACGATGCGCCTCCGCTTCATAGTGGATTCCATCCACCACACTGACGCTGATCAATTCACCAGCATCCAGAAAAGCACACTCGTAGTTCTCCGTCACCCGCTGGTAATAGGGTGCCAGCTGTGCAGACTTTGCCGCCCCGCCTTCAAACATCTCTTCCAGCACACCAACTTCGACCACAGGCGGAGGGCAGATCAAGAGCACCTGCGGTGAACCACCTGCCGGGCCGCACTCGCTTTTGAGGATCGTCTCGACCAACACGCCCGCGCTAGCCGCGATGTCATATGCCGAAAGCCCGAAGCGATGCTTGAGATTGTTGGTGCCTAGCTTCAAAATCACCAGATCAATGGGGTTGTGTGTCAGCAGGCACGGATGCAGATACGTCAGGCCATTGCGATGGGGTTCGTAGGGGTCATCATGAATCGTGGTGCGCCCACCCAATCCTTCCTCGATCACCCAGTAATCCTCACCCAGTTGGTCACGCAGCACGCCCGGCCAGCGGACATGCAGCCCATAACGTTCCACCTCCCAGGATTCGGTCACTGGCACGGTTCCCCAGGTATTGGAATCACCGTAACACAACAGCGTGCGCATTATTGGATGACTCCCAGCTCCTGGCCGACCTTCTGGAAGGCCGCGAGCGCCTGTTCCAGATCGTCCTGACTATGCGCAGCCGTATTCATGACACGGATACGCGCCAGCCCCTGCGGCACTGTCGGATAACCAATTGCCATCGCAAACACGCCATTTTCAAACAACTTGCGGCTGAACTGCTGTGCCAGCTGCGCCTCGCCCAGCATCACCGGGACAATCGGCGTCTCGCTGTGGCCGATGTCGAAGCCCATCCCTGCCATCTCCTTTTTGAAGATCGCGGCGTTGCTCCATAGGCGCTGCACCAGTTCGTCGCTGCTTTCCAGCAGTTCAACAGCTTCCAGGCAGGCAGCAACATCCGGCACGGTCATGGCGCTGGAAAAGAGGAATGGACGTCCCCGCTGCCGCAGCCAGTCGATAATCACCTGTTTTCCGGCGACCACTCCACCAACCACACCAAACGCCTTACTCATCGTGCCGATTTCAATATCGACCTTGCCGTGCAGATCAAAGTGATCGACGATGCCACGACCACCCCGCCCCAGAACACCCTCACCATGGGCATCGTCCACCATCAGCAGAATATCGTGTTCGCTGGCGACTTCGTACAGGGCTGGCAGCGGCGCGATGTCGCCATCCATGCTGAACACCCCATCGCTAACGATCAGGCGGCGACCATATTCTGTGGTTTCCGCGATTTTTTTGCGCAGATCATCCACATCGTTATGCTCGTAGGCCACAATCTGCGCGCGGCTGAGGCGGCAGCCATCAATGATGCTGGCGTGATTGAGCCGGTCGGAGAAGATGACATCGCCTTTGCCCACCAGCGCCGGGATCGTCGCCAGATTGGCGGTAAATCCGCTTTGCAGGGTGATGCAGGCTTCTACACCCTTAAAGTGCGCCAGCCGTTCTTCAAGCTGCACATGCAGGCTCATCGTCCCGGCGATGGTTCGCACCGCGCCTGGGCCAATGCCATACTTGTCAATCGCTTGCTTGGCGGCTTCCCGCAATCGAGGATCATTGGCAAGCCCCAGGTAATTATTAGCGCAAAAGTTGAGCACCTTTTTGCCATCAATGACAATATGCCCATCCATCGGGCTTTCGATAGTGCGGATTGTATTAAATAAGCCTTGCGTTCGCAGCTCCGCAAGCTGCTCGGCCAGATATTCTGTTTTGGTATCAGTTGTGTAATCCACCTGAATCCCTTCTTTCCGGTTCTGATGCACTTTGGAAGATTCTAACACCGTTGCCAGCCAATAAGCCACCATCCGGTTGATACCGTTTCAGTGCTGAAAATGCTACCGATCTGCCTGACTCTTCCCGCAGCAACGGTGGTTATAGTGAGCGATGTAAAAAATATGTTATCTTAGACCCACATCCCCCCGGGTGGCTAAAGTTTTTAGAAGGAGAAAACTTATGGAATATCGCAGTCTCGGACGGACAGGTGTCCCAGTTAGTATTTTGTGCCTGGGATGCATGAACTTCGGCGGCGCCACACCAGAAGATGAATCATACGAGATTATTGACAAAGCGCTCGATGGCGGCATCAATTTCTTCGACACCGCCAATGTCTATTCGCGCGGCATCAGCGAAGAAATCGTCGGCAAGGCGCTGAAACGAAACGGCAAGCGGCAGGAAATTGTGCTGGCAACCAAAGTTCACGGGCGCATGGATGACGATAATATCCTGGCGGCAGGCAATAACCGCCGTCACATCATTGAAGAATGCGAGAATTCGCTGCGCCGTCTGCAAACCGATCATATCGACCTCTACCAGATTCATCGCCCCTCCTCCAGCACGCCGATTGATGAAACCCTACGGGCGCTCGATGATCTGATTCGCGCTGGCAAGGTGCGTTATATCGGCATTAGTTCCTTCCCGGCGTGGCTGACAGTCCAGTCGCTGTGGATTTCAAAGGAACTGGGCTTGAACCGTTTTGTGAGTGAGCAGCCGCCCTATCACCTGCTCGACCGCAGTATTGAGCGAGAAATGGTCCCCATGGCGCGAACTTACGGCCTCGCCATCATCCCGTGGTCACCGCTGGCACGCGGCTTTTTGACCGGCAAGTATAAACGCGGAGAGGATATTCCCGGTGATTCACGCTTCGCGCGGGATGGCAACGCCTCACCAGCTTTTGCCGAGCGCAAGCAGAAACACTTCAGCGACCTGGCTTACGGCGTGCTCGATGTAGTGGAAGCCCTGGCGCAGGAAAAGAACTGCTCGCCCAGCCAGATCGCGTTGGCGTGGTGTATGCATCAACCCGGCATCACCAGCCCGATTATCGGCCCGCGCACGATGCAGCATCTCCAGGATCATCTCGGTTCTGTGGATGTGGTAATCACCGATGAAGACCGCGCCCGGCTGGATGAAGTCGCTGAGCCGGAAGAGGCTACTGTACCTTATTACACAGGCAAGATGATTGACTTCAAGCTGCCGGAATACCGCTGGCCCTAATAAATTCGGAGAAATAACGAGGGTGATATGGCACAAATAGGTTTGCAACTTTATACGATTAAAGAAGAAACCGCTAAAGACTTTTTTGGAACGCTGCGGCGCGTGGCAGAAATCGGCTACGATGGCGTGGAATTTGCAGGTTATTTCGGCGCTTCAGCCGCAGACCTCAAGCAGTTGTTGACAGAAATTAAGCTGCAAGCTGCGGGTTCGCATGTCGGCACCAAAATCCTGCAGGAAAGCCTGGATGAGGCGATTGACTACGCGAAGACAATTGATTGTCCTGCCTTAGTCTGCCCTGGTTTTAAAGTCGAAGGCGAACATACTTTTCATGAAATCGCGGCGCTGTTTAATCGGTCTGCTGAAAGCTGCAAAAACGCCGGGCTGAAATTCCTCTATCATCTGCACGGGCATGAATTCACGCAGTATGGCGACAAAACCGGCATGGACATCCTGCTGGAAGAAACGGATCCACAGTTAGTTGGCTGGGAGCCGGATATTTACTGGGTTGAACATGCGGGCGCAGATGCAGTCAGCTTTGTTCAAAAATATGGTGACCGCTGCTGGTATATCCATCTCAAGGATGCCAAGGACCGTATCGACTGGCACGATGTCGAAATCGGAGATGGTGTCATTAATACGATTGGCGTCATCAAAGCCGCTGAACCTTTCAGTCCAGCATGGTACATCGTTGAGCAGGAAGCGTTTGACCGGCCAGAGATGGACAGTATCGCCATCAGCCTGCAAAACGTGCGCCGGTTGATCGCAAATTAATCAAAACAGGGAGAGCATACTATATGTTCTCCCTATCACATTGATGAAACGATTATTCATTTTATTTTTGTTGTCCCTCTTTTCAATCTCGGCCTGGGCGCAGGACCGCGAGGAGCCGACGATGCAGGTAAAGTTCATGCCAGCCACCGGGCAAACGCTGTTCATTATTGGACAAGACCTGGGTGCAGTGGGCGGGCTGCCGGGTTACACCGATGGTTATGTCGATCATGTCACACCATTTCCAGGCGGCGTAACCACTTACACCAACCTGCACGCATTGGATGGCCTGACCACAGTAGCCAATTGGGGTTCCGGCGATGTCAGCGCGCAGCGCCTTGTTGATTCACCAGCGTACGCAAACAGCGTGCTGGTGATTGGCCTGTGGCTAGGGAATGCCAATCTCACACCAATCGCCAGGGGTGACCTGGATCGCAACATTGACCGGTTAGCGATCTGGATCAAAGATCAAAACCGTCCGGTGTTCCTGCGCATCGGTTATGAGTTCGACGGCGAATGGAATGCCTACCAACCTGCCGATTACATCACCGCCTTTCAGCGCATTGTGGATCGATTCCGTGCATTGGAAGTCACCAATGTCGCTACCGTGTGGCAATCCGCCACGTGGTACGATGGCACATTCCAGGGACACGATTGGCTGGAGTGGTACCCCGGCGATGATTACGTGGATTGGTTCGGGATGTCGTACTTTATCGCTCATCCCCCCACCTTTAACGCCTGGCTTGATCTGGCCCGCAGTCACGATAAACCGGTGATGATCGCCGAGTCCACGCCCAAAGGCCATGACCTGGCGACTGAAGCAGGCGGCGAAGTGTGGAACGCATGGTTTCAGGGCTTTTTCGACTTCATCCATGAAAATCATGATGTCATCAAAGCGGTGGCTTATATCAATGTCCATTGGGAAGCGCAGCCCATGTGGCAGGGCCAGGATTGGGGTGATAGCCGAGTTCAGGTCAATTCCTTCTTGCTGGAACAGTGGCAGCGTGAGATGAAGTCGGATTTCTGGCTCCAGACATCGCCGGAATTATTCCAGATCCTTAACGACGACACCTAACCATTTTTCCAGGTCATGCCTCACCAGAGGATGGATGCTGGAATAGGGTCTCCTGTGGCATAACTAAGTCATAGAATAAAAGAGGAGACTAAAATGGCTGATGTATTGCAGAGTCTATCGGATGCCCTGGCAGGTGCCGTCGAGGCAACCGGCCCCGGCATCGTTCGTGTAGACGGACGCCGTCGTTTTCCGGGCAGTGGTATTGTCTGGTCATCGGATGGCATTATTGTCACCGCCCATCACATCATTGAACGTAATGAGAACATCTCTGTCGGCTTGCCAGGTGAGGTCAGCGCACCTGCGACCCTGGTCGGTCGCGATCCCAATACTGATCTGGCTGTACTGCGTGTACAGGCCGATGTCACCCCGGCTCAATGGTCGGACGAAGATGATCTGAAAGTCGGTCATCTCGTGCTGGCATTGGGGCGACCCGGCGAATCTGTGCAGGCGACGCTCGGTGTCGTCAGCGCTATTCACGGGGAACATCGCCACCAAGGCCCCGGTCACGGTCACTCACATGGACACGGTCGTGGTCGTGGCCGCGGACGGTGGGACGGCCCGGCGGGTGATCTCATCCAGACAGATGTGGTGATGTACCCTGGCTTTTCTGGCGGGCCCCTGGTTGATACAGCCGGTTTTGTGCGCGGCCTCAACACCTCTGCGCTATCGCGTGGCAGCAGTCTGACCATCCCCACAACTTCCGTCCGCAAAGTGGTTGAAGCCCTGCTCTCGCATGGGAAGGTGCAGCGCGGCTACCTCGGTATCGGCGCGCAGCCGGTGCGCTTAGCAGCCGGAGTCAGCGAAGCAGCAGGACAGGAGATCGGCCTGATGGTCGCATCGGTCGAAGAGGACAGCCCGGCAGAAAAAGGCGGCCTGCTTCAGGGTGATATTGTCATCGGGCTGGATGGTGAGTCGGTGCAGGTGATTGACGAACTGCTGATGATGCTGGACAGCGATAAGGTGGGCCAGGATGTAACAGTGCGCATCGTTCGTGGCGGTCAGATTCAGGATCTGACAGTGACGGTCAGCGAGCGAAACTGATGGACAAGCTCGTCCAACAACTCAATGACGATATGGCCGCCGTTGCGCAGACGGTCCGTCAAAGTTTGGTGCAAATCACCAACGGGCGCGGCGGTGCTGGCGCGGGCACCATCTGGCACAGTGATGGCCTGATCGTCACCAATGCGCATGTCGTCGCTGCACACCACACACTCAACGTCACCCTGTCCAGTGGTGAGACCTACCCCGCAAGGGTGCTGGCAGCCAGCGAAAGCCTCGATCTGGCCGCGCTGATGGTCGAAGCAAGTGATCTGCCGACAATTGAACTGGGCGACTCGCGCCACATTCAACCCGGCCAATGGGTTATGTCGATGGGCCATCCCTGGGGCGTAATCAACGCCGCAACAGGCGGCATCGTCATCAGCATGGGCAAACGCCTGGGCGACATCGAGTTCCGGAACGGACAGGATTGGATCGCGGTGAATCTCAAGCTGCGGCCCGGTCACTCTGGCGGGCCAATGGTGGATGCGCAGGGTCGGCTGCTGGGGGTCAACACCATTATGAACGGCCCCGAAGTCGGCATCGCCATCCCTGTTCACGTGGTCAAGAGCTTCCTCAAAGAGCACCTCAGCACGAAAGAAACCCCGGTCGCCGTCTAACAAAGTAAGGGATACAGCCAACCTGTATCCCTTACTTTTGCCTCTGTTATGAACTTTCAAGGCTCCAAAAATAAACTTCAGTCGTAGGTAGGTGCCTGTGATCCGGCATTTTATCTATGTTGCACTTTGTACGCGATGAGAAAGGAACTTGATTTCATGACGGATAGATGTGTGCAAATCCTATGCGAAAACTAATTATTCTGTTTCTGGGAATCATCATCTGCTTCTCTGGCTTTTTCCAGACCGCAGAGGTTAGAGGGCAGGCGGCGGATACTTCCAACGAGTGGACACAGGATGCGCATGACGCTCAACGCACGGGCTATACGGCTGAGGAACCCCTGGAACCCTGGACCCTGCTCTGGACATGGAATGGCCCCGATGAAGAAGGCGGCACTGGCAACCATTTCGTCAACGTGCCACGGGAGGCCCGCACGGTCACGGGTGGCAGCAATATCTATGCGCCAGCAGGCAGCTTAGGGCTTTTTGCGCTGGATAAAGCTACTGGCAGTGAGACATGGAATGTAACGGTTGCAGCGTTTAATGCACCCCCTGCCTACGACCCCAGCAGCGGTTCACTGTTCGCGGGCGGCGCAGATGGCAATCTGTACAAGATCGATGCCAGCAGCGGCGATGTCGTAGACTCGTATGATGCAGGGGACCCACTCAATAAGTCGGTCCTGCTGGTAGATGAGTTCGCGTATGTGGTAACCGACAATGGCGAGCTGCACAAAGTGGACACGGATAGCATGACTGCGGAGTGGGTATACGCCGGGAACGCACCGATTGCGACACCGCCCGCCTACTCCGTCAGCCGTGATGTGATTGTCTACGCGACCAACGATTTATACGTTCACGCGGTTCAGGTCGAGGATGGCAGCGCGAAATGGCATGTCAAACCCTCACCAAATCCGGCTGAATTTCCTAATGAGATGGATGGCATGTGGCCGGTGATTGCCGAGCAGCACGGCATTGTCTTTGTGCGAATGCGGCTCGACCACAACCCCGGTCTGTGGGGTGGTCCGGGTCCAGGTGGTATGTATCCCAACAGCAACAGTGAAACCCGGGCTTTCCTCCAGGCCTATCCGCAGTTAAAAAACCTGTTTGCGCTCGATCTGGATGATGGCACGGAGGCTTTTATCCCGGCAGTTGGCTATGGTGGTCCTGAAGGGATGGCAAACGGTGAACCGTTTCTGGATGTTGGCCCACTGCCGGTCATCCGGGTGCTGCCCGATGGACAGGAAGTGGCTTATATGGTGTTTCGCAGCGGACAGGGGAACCCGCCCGATGGCCGATGGGACTCTCACATGGGAGAAATGGTGCTGGACGACAAGACTGTGCCAGGACTCGCGGCTGGTGATCTGCGCTTTGTTTCCTTCCCCAATTCCTATACGCATATCACGGATGAGCAAACGCCGGTCACAATGGCAGGCGATACCCTCTTTCGGGCGCACTGGGCTGCCAGTGAAAGCACCCGCATCACTGACCGCTCCAACGAGCTTGGGTTGACCTTCGAGAATCCCATCCGCTCTACAGCCCATCCTGTAATCGTCCGGCGGCAAACTGGATGTGATAGTTTTAATTCCGCCACTCACTGGACCACCTGTAATCTCATTCTCTACAACGATGGTCGCTACTGGGATGGGCCTGGTTGGTGGATTTACTGGAATGTCCCGAACCCGCAACCCGCAGCGAACGGCGAGGCGTACAGCGATGGGCGTCTGCCTGATTACACCTACGTGAGTGACGGACTGGTTGTTGTGGAGGGGAACGGCGGTGAGCTGGCGGTGTTCAGGCACAGCGGCACCTCCACGGCTAGCGCGCTCCCTGTCTCGACGAAAGAGAACACACTGACGCCCCAGGTCGCTTCGCTGACCGCCAACGCCGCAGAGGTTGGGCGTTACACGAAGTTTGAGGCCACCTTTGAAATCAGCAGAACCTATTCGCCAGAGTCGATGTTGCCCTATTACTATTACGACCCAAATGATCCTGTTGGGGCAGATGGCATCACCATTGACGGGCATTTTATCGCGCCATCGGGGACCGAGTTAGTGGTCCCCGCCTTCTATCATCAGGAATATACAGGTGCTGGCACCCACTTGAACCAGACCAGCACCTTCAACTGGAAGCTGCGCTTTGCCCCTGAAGAGCTGGGGGATTACGAATACTACATCACGATCACGGATAGGAATGGTTCAACTCGTTACCCTGAGACAGAGACATTGCAATTCCAGTCGATAGAGTCGGATTCCAGAGGATTCATTCGCGTTTCATCGCGCGACCCTCGCTTTCTGGAATTCTCGGATGGCACCAGCTTTGTCCCGATTTCGAGTGGGCATCAATGGTGGGCGCACAGTCATGGCCGGAGTCTCGATTACGAAGAAACGTTCACGGAGTATGGCCGCAGTGGTATCAATCTCACGCGAATATGGGATCAAAACGACGGTTATGCCCTGACGGTCGAAGGCCACTTTGACGCCTACCATTTTCCCGACGATTTCAATCCCGAAGATCGCGATGTCAATATCGACGACCTCCCTAAAGGGACACAGATGAACCAGCGCGGCAACTACGAAGAGGACATCATCATCGAAGCCGCCGAGCGGAATGGGGTGTATATCATTCTTTCCGCACATTCCGATCCTTACTGGATCTGGGATGCGTCGGTTCATGACGAAAGCTGGAACCCAAGTCCAGCCGTCTCTGATGACCCGGCGCATATCCGCTACTGGCAGCGGAACTTTCGCTATCGTGTTGCCCGGTGGGGATATTCCAGCGCGATCATGGCCTGGGAAACCTGGAACGAGCATGGTCACGTCGCAGCCGACTCTGACTTATACGATTTTTACCAGCAGTACAGCCAGTACCAGCAGCAGACTGATCCTTATCACCACCTGCGAACGACCTCCCAGGGATCGCAAAGCTGGAGTCCTGCCTTCTGGTCGTCGTCCGCTTTTGATATTGCCAGCTATCACGATTACATGATGATCTCGCGCTACAGTGCCGATTTGACCTACGATGCGGCGAACTTTGTATACCGCTTCGCCCAATGCTTGCGGACACCCACCGCACGTGATTGCGATTTGGGTCTGGGGGATGGCTCTGCATGGCAGGGTGGCCCAAAGCCAATCTTTTGGGGCGAATTGGATACCGGCACCGAGCAATGGAATGAGGCTAACCCTCAGCCCAAAGCCACCCATGATATACGCTGGACTGGATTGTTTTCACCCATTGGCATGGCTCCGATCGACTGGTACTGGGAAAGTCAATCCGACAGCTTCATTGCCACCAAACACCAGGAAGCCGCGATCGCCAGCCGTTTCTTCGAGGGAGTCGATTACGCTGGACTGAACTTCGCTTATCTATCTACCGATGACGTTCGCCTGACCTCCGAGCCGGTCACAACCAGTGATCCCCGTCTGCGCGTGCTGGCGATGCGAAGTGCTGATGGCACTCAAGCCTACGCCTGGGTGCAAAATCTGGATAATGCCCGGTGGGATCAACCGGTCAATGATCAACCCCTTACAGCGACTTTCTCCATCGCGGGCATGCCACCTGGCAGCTATCGCATCGAAACCTGGGATACCTACGGCGATCAGGTCAGCGATGGCGAAATTGTGACCGCAGAAGACGGCACAGCCACTATCCAGATCAACGACCTGAAGGCAGATGTGGCAGTCAAAATCCTGTTTATCAGTTAAGGTTCTAAAGAACTGTATAACCACCATCGACGATGATGTCGGTGCCAGTCGCGAAGCTCGCTGCATCCGATGCCAGATACCAGACCGCATGAGCAATATCGGTTGGCGTGCCGACCCGTTTCATCGGCGTCATTTCCATCCACACATCCGATAATTCCTTACGGCTCAGGCTTCTTTTCGTCATGTCCGTGCCGATGTATCCCGGCGATACACAGTTCACCCGAACGCCACGGTCTGCCCACTCGAACGCCAACGATTTGGTGAGCATGATGACCGCCGCTTTCGCGGTGTTGTAGTGGGATTGGCGCTGCGGCTTATTGGCGATGTGACCAGACATCGACGCAATGCTGACAATCGCACCTTTGCCTCGCTCCAGCATATGATTGCCCACCGCGCGGCAGCACCAGAATACCCCATTCAAGTTGACCGCCATCATGTTCAGCCATTCTTCATCGGTCATGTCTTCCGCTGGTTTGTGCTGCGCGATCCCCGCGTTATTCACCAGGATGTCGATCTGACCAAAGTGATCGAGCACCTTACTTACAGTCGTGTTGACACTTTGCGAATCGCGCACATCGGTTTCCAGTGCCAGCGATTTACGCCCCAATCCTTCCAGTTCATGGGCGCAATCCTCGCCGTTGGCAGTGACGTATTCGGCAATGGCAATGTCAGCTCCGGCATTCGCCAGTGTCCGCGCAATCTCGCGCCCAATGCCACGCCCACCGCCTGTGACCAGCGCCACGCGACCAGAAAGATCAAACAAATTCCCCATTTTTTTCAAAATCCTTTCCATCAAAAATGATCATATTTAATACCGCTTCCAGCGAAAGCTGTTTAGCCTGCCCCACAGCTTCCTGAAAACGCTGATGGTCCAATTCTTTTTGGAGCTGCTCAAGCAATGGTCGTGCCTGCAACTCAACCTCGCTGTAGCTGTAATCATGATGAAGGGCCAGATGCAGCAGAGTCACAGCCAGTTCCGGTTTTGCTGTGCCCAGGTAGACTTCAGCCACGCCGGGCAAAATCTCAAGGATGAGTGGGATCACCTCAATATCTTTGGCGATCGACAACGCCTCTTTAAAATAAGTTTGAGCTGCATACGTGTCTTTCAGCCGGAATGCGATCTTCCCCAGATTGCCAAGATTATTGGCAATTGACCAGCGATCACCAATGTCACGTGTGATACTCAGGCTTTCCAGGGAGTAGCGCTGTGCATCCTCATAATGCCCGGCCAGATAATGCACCCACGCCAGCCCGGTCAGGATAAGCGCGGTGCCACTGGGATTGTGCAGTTCGCGTGCAATCTCCAGACTGCGTTCAATATAATCCTGTGCTTCCTCCAGGCGGCCCATATCACTGACGATCAAACCCAGTCCTGAATACAGCGTGACAATCTGGCTGCGCATTTTCAGGGTTTCGTAGATCGTGAGACTCTCCAGGTAGTAGCGCTCCGCTTTTTCAAAATCCCCAAGGATACGGGCGATCAATCCGACACGTGCCAGGGCTTGCGCCAGGGCAACGGAAGCATCGGATTCAAGCGAGAGATTCAGGCAGGTTTCAAAATACTGCTGTGCCTGCGCATAATCTCCTGTCCGACGAGCGACATCCCCAAGTCCTTTGACTGCTTCAGCCATGCCCGCCTTGTCATCAACTTCCTGATACAGCGCCATGCTGTCCTTGAAATACTGATTGGCTTCCTGATAACGGCCTATCCCCCACAACGCAGAAGCAGTTGAGCGCATAAACAATGCCTGCTGCGCTTTGATGGCACGATCATCTCCCTGCAACAGTGACAGCGCCTGCTTGAAAGAGGCAATCGCTTCAATATAGGCACTGGCATTAAGCTGCACATCACCTGCCAGGGCGGAGTAACGCACACTCTTCTCGATGCTGCCAGCCTGATACCAGTGGTGAGCCAGTGCTCGATAATGATCGGGGTGATCCGGGTAAACTGCCTCAATTGTCATTGCAACTCGCTGATGCAAAGCGGTTCGTTCGTGTTCATCAAGCTGCCGCAGGATTCCTTCGCGCAGTTTGTCGTGACTGAAGCGCCAGCGGTCTTCCTGCACATCCAGCACAGCGGCGCTGGCACCCGCTATCAGGAATTTCTCCCAATCCAGGCCGGAATCCAACGCTTCCATCAGGCGAAAATCCAGATAGCGTCCGATCACAGATGCCAGCTTCAATGCTGGCAGCCAGCGTTCCGAAATCCGCTGCAACCGCCGCTGTACAATCGCTTCGATACCCCCTGAAAAAACTCTTGAAGGCAGTGTTAGCGAACCGATATGTTCCAGATCACCGGCTTCTTCGGCCAGTGCGCGCACCGTCTCCACCAGAAAGAACACATTGCCTTCGGTTTCGTGGTGAAGCATTTCCACCAAATAAGGTTGCGTCCCCTGATTCCCCAACATCGATTCACTCAACGCGGTAACATCTTCATACCGTAGGCGCGCCAGTGTCATGAGATGGAACGTCGTCAACTGTTCAGGCAGTGTAAATGCTTCATCATCTCGATAGCTGCCGATGATTAAAATCGGTTGATCCTTCACCGCAGACGAAAGCAACCCCAGAAGTGAGAGGCTTTCCGTACCTGCCCACTGCAAATCCTCCAGGATAATCAAAAGAGGTTGGTCGATCCGCCGCAGCAAGATGGAAACGACGCCAACCAACCGGGCCTGCACCAACGCGGGTTCAACATCGGGTACACCCGCAATAGGGTGATTGAGTAAGTCGCTAATATCCGGCACGAATGATTTCAGCACACCAGCTTCAGCATCGCTCACATCCGTCATGAGGATGATGCGGCGTAACACATCACGCCACAGGTTATAAATGCCGCCGCCTTCCCGGATCGCCTGCCCACGAGCAACCAGCATCCCCTTCACCAATGCCAGATTGCCCACTTCTTCCAACAATCGCGACTTCCCCACACCACTTTCGCCGCCAATTAACCAGATGCTTCCTCGTGACTCTACCGCCTGATCCTGTGCAGTCGATAATTGCCGCAGTTCATCGTCACGGCCTACAAAGCGCGCAGCCTGAAGAAAACTCTCGCGAATGGCGCTGGTCTCCGCCATCATGGGTTGATCAATCGCCGCGCTCAAGGCGTGAATCACTTCAACAGCATTTTGATAACGTTCAGCAGGCGACTTCACCAGCAGCCGAGCAATCACCGCACGCAAACTCGGTTCCACGTTCAGCACATCAATATCCGGCACAGCTGAGAGAATTTCATTGACGAGTGAGGTTACACCCGTGTCGTCATAAAGATAACGCCCGCCAAACAACTCATAAGCGATGACACCGACTGCGTAAAGATCCGCCGCTGGGCTGGATGGCTCACCCAGAAGGATTTCCGGCGCGAGATAGGCGAGTGTACCTGTCACATCATCCTGCGCGGCCTGATCCAGTGGCATCGCCAGTCCAAAATCCAGCACCTTTACCTGACCATCCACCACCAGCACATTCTCCGGTTTCAGATCACGATGCAGGATGCGCCAGCGGTGCAGATAAGCCAGTGCTTGCAGGGTCTGAATCAACAGCCCCACCTGATGCGCAAGCGAATGGTCATCAGCAGCTTCGAGGATCGTCACCGGATTTTCGAGCAGGTCCATGGTGTAATACGGCAGGCCGTCAGTATCAAAGCCATAATCGAGGACGCTGATAATATTGGGATGACGCAGCGACGAAAGCACCTTAAACTCGCGGGCCAGTGCCATTTGCAGATCGGCTGCACGACTGGGTGAACTCCCCCACGATTCCGGGGCGTGGGTAACCTGCTTCAGCGCGACATACTGACCGGTCAAGCGGTCAAAGGCGCGATAGACCATGCCCATTCCGCCCATGCCCAGGTGCTCTAGTAAGTCATAGCGCTTGCCGATCTGTGACATTCTGCTGATGCTCTACTCAACTCAAATAATATGAATATATTGTTACATATCCGCTGTTAAGATGCGAGTTATGGACATAGCATGGGTACTGCGACTGATGTATCATCAAATTATAGTTAAGCGCTTAATTATGAAAAAGGATCCTTACGGTGAGAACTGTTTTACCTTTTAACGATCACTGGCTTTTTTCGCCAGCGGACATACCGGGAAACGCGCCCGATAGTGCTTTCGAAGCGGTCACATTGCCGCATACCAACATTGCGCTGCCGCATCACAACTTCGACAATATGGAATACCAGTTTATCAGCACCTACCGCAAGCGCTTCCGCCTGCCGGAGCCACGTAATGGGAGGCGCGTCTATCTCGATTTCGACGGCGCGATGATCGCCTGCACCGTGTCCCTCAACGGGCAAACGCTTGGTGACCATGAAGGAGGCTTCACGCCATTCTCTTTTGACATCACGGATTATCTGAAAGAAGATGGCGAGAATTTGCTTGTTGTTCAGCTGGATTCCACCGAGCGGCCCGACATTCCCCCCTACGGCGGCGTAGTCGATTACCTCACATTCGGCGGCATCTACCGCGACGTGTGGCTGCGCTATGTCGAGCCAGTACACATCGCCGATGTATTTGTGCGCACGTACGCTGTGCTGACAGATAATGCCCGCACTGAAGTGGATGTATTTATCCAGAATCAAAGCAACAACTCGGCGTCAGCACAGCTTAGCGTAGCAATCAATGAAGGTAATTAAGGGAGGATGGCTCAGTCACAGTAATTAAACAGGCTGTGACCGAGGTTGAAGCACCGGCCCAATCCACGACCAAAATCACCGTCGCGCTTGATGACCTCGGACAAGTTGAGCTTTGGTCGCTCAATAATCCGGCACGCTACGGGCTGTGGACTGAATTACAGCTAGCGGATGGAAACACAGATGATAATGGCGCATTTCCGTTCGGCTTCCGTGAGGCCGAGTTCCGCGACGACGGCTTCTACCTCAACGGCGAGAAAATCAACCTGATCGGCCTCAACCGCCACCAGACTTATCCCTACATCGGCGCAGCGGCCCCCAAACGCCTGCAGGAAAAAGACGCCGACATCATCAAGCACGAATTGGGCTGCAACATCGTCCGCACATCACATTATCCACAGTCGCCGCATTTTCTTCGCCGCTGCGATGAGATCGGCCTGCTGGTGTTTGAGGAAATCCCCGGCTGGCAGTTCATTGGCGATGAGGACTGGCAGGGAATCAGCCTGCGCGATGTCGAAGCCATGATCAAGCGCGACCGCAATCACCCCTCGATTGTGCTGTGGGGTGTGCGCATCAATGAATCACAGGATAACACCGCTTTCTACACCCGCACCAACGAGCTGGCTCACCAGCTTGACCCCACCCG
>JAIOHN010000915.1 GCA_019912985.1 Anaerolineae bacterium
GGTTCGCTCACCGTTCCACCTCCCAGGTCTCGCGGCTGAAGTCGGCGATTTCGCGCGTGGCCTCCGGTTCCAGCGCCACACCGCGCTCGGTCTCCCAGAACTCGCGCTGGTCGGTTGCCAGCGCCATGCCCTCGGCGGTGTCGAAGACCTGTTCGATGCCGCCTTTTTGCGCCACCTGGATGAGGTACTCGGCGGAGGTGTAGGCTTTGTCCCAGTCGCCCGGCACACAGGGCGCGAGCTGGGCCTCCATCGCGCCCGTTTCGGGATTGCGTCCCAGCGACAGGATGCTGGTCACGCAGTTCTCACGGTCGTCTTTATCCGGCTGGAAAACCCCGATCCAGTAGGCGGTGCCGGTCTCGGCATCGTAGAAGGGCGGCGGGTCGGCGTTGGGATCGAAGTTCTCCGCCTGAACACCAATCGCGTTCAATGCCTGAAATGCCGCTTCATCGACAACGGGTCCAGGCTCGACTTCTGGCTCAACCGCTCGCGCGACACCACCCAGTTCGATGGCCGTCTGGATGAGCGGGTCGAGCGCTTCCTCTGGCGGATCATCGGCCAGCGCCGGGTCGAAGGTTTCCAGGTCGCGTAGATACTCAAAGGCCGCGTATTCAGCTGGCTCTGCGCCGCGCCAGGTCTCCGGTTCAGGGTTCATCTCGAAAGCCTTGCCTTCGGCAAAATCTGGCACCTGGTAGGACGCGAGACCCGCATCGTGAATCTGAGCCTGCAAGTCGTGGTAGAAGGCGGTGGCGGGGACTTCATCGCTGAAGGCGGCGATGGGCAGGTAGCTGCCACCCAGATCGCCGCTATCGGCATCCGCGTAGAGGTCAATGGCGCCGACCTCGTAACGTCCACCTTCGGCCGCTTCGCCGCGATCCACGCCGATCAGCCGGGCATCGTGCCACGACCAGCCCTCGTCTGCCGGTTCGGGGGTCTCGAAGCCCTGAAGCCCGTCCTGACTGAGCGGCGGCATATCCGGGAACTGTCCACGATCCTCCGGCACATAGTCGTCGGGGATAAAGCCATCCAGGACCGAGGGCGATAGATCATCCGGCGGCGGATAGGGATCAGTGTCCAGCGCAGCCTCGTAGCCGTAATCGTCCAGTGGCGGCCCCCAATCGTCGTAGTCGATGGGCAGCGGCTCCGGCATGGTGTCGTAGTTGCTCATGGGCTAACCCTCCGCCGGATGCAGTACCAACGGCTTGTGTTCGAGGTTGCGTGTGTAGCTGCATTGGGGGTAGTTGGCGCAGCCGATGAACGCGCCCTGCGATCCCTGCCGTTCGACCAGTTCGCCGCCACATTCCGGGCAGGCTTCTCCGATGGCTTTCGCCTGCGGGCGTGCTTTGACCTGTGCCAGCGCGTACTCCGTCGCCGTCTTCAACTGCGGCTGGAAACCGCGCCAGAAGGTCGAGAGCAGGTCAAGGCGACTCATCTCACCGGCAGCCACCCGGTCGAGGGCAGTTTCAAGCCGGGCGGTATAACCGACATCGAACACCTTCGGGAAACGCTCCACCATGAAGTCGCACAGTCTCACGCCCGTGTCGGTGGGAACCAACCGTTTCTGTTTCAAGGCGACATATTGCTTGCTCTTGATGACGGCCACCATACTGGCGTAGGTTGAAGGTCTGCCGACCCCGTGTTTCTCCAGCGCCTGCACCAGCGCCGCTTCGCTGAAACGCGATGGCGGGCGGGTCTGCGCTTCATCAATCGGCAGTTCCACCAGTCCCAGCACCTGACCTTCTTTCAGGGCAGGCACACTGCCGCCTGCATCAGCATTATCTTCGTCCCCATCTTCTGGTTCTTCGTAGACGCACAGGAAACCATCGAAGACCCGTTCGCGTCCCTGCGCCTTAAACACCAGCGGGAAGGGTTTGTCTGCCAACTTGCCAGCGTGGATCAGCGCACCGGTGATGGTGTAGCGTGCCGGGTTCATCTGTGAGGCGATGAAACGCCGCCAGATCAGGGCGTAGAGCTTTGCTCCATCCCCCTCATCATCTTGGGGCAGACGTGCCACATCCGTCGGGCGGATGGCCTCATGCGCTTCCTGGGCATTCGCCGCTTTCGTCTTGTAGGTTGGGGGTGTGGGCGGCAGGTAGGCTGCACCATAGTCCCTTTGAATGAGTTCATGCGCCGCTGTCTGCGCTTCTGCCGCAACCGACACCCCATCGGTGCGGTGATAGGTGATGAGACCCTGTTCGTAGAGCGTCTGCGCCAATGCCATCGTCTTCTCAGGCGACAGCCCCAGGCCCTTCGCCGCCGCCTGTTGCAGTGACGAGGTGGTAAAGGGCGGCAGTGGATTACGCAGTTTGAGTGTCTGTCCAGCTTTGCCGACCCAGAAGCTCGCGCCAGCTAGCAACCCAACGACCTTCTCCGCTTGTTCGCGGGAGTTGAAGCGCACATCGGTATCTTTTAGCCGGTGCAGTTTCGCTTCAAATTGAACACCATCTGCATTCAGCAGAGCGCGAAGTGTCCAGTAC
>JAIOHN010000916.1 GCA_019912985.1 Anaerolineae bacterium
ACCCAGGTCACGAACAGCATTGGCGTTGCTGCGCCAGCTCTCGCCAAAGCCTTCGGCGATCTCGAAACGGCAGCGGGATGGCACCACCGTTTGCTCTGGCTGGAACAAGGCGCGGGTCGGGTCCACGATGGGAATATCGCCTTCGACATTTTCCGGCTGGAGAAAGATGCCGACATAGACAGTTGCTGTCGGCGCAGGCGTGAGCGTGGGCGCGGAGACACTTGGCACGATGGCAACGCGGGTCGCCTGGCGTTCGGCATCGTTGGGTGTGGGCGAGATATAGACAGTTGCCAGTTGTTTGGCCTGCACCACCGGCAGTGAGGCCAGTGTTGGCGCAGGGCCTTGATCCGAATCGCAGGCAGCGAGCAGCGAAATCAGAAGCAGAAAGAGTGCGGTATAAAAGGGGATTTTTCGCATCATCAAAATCAAACGTCGCCATTCCACTGAGATTACTGCCTGTCCTCTATTATGCCTGTGCATCAGGATTCCACGCAACGCACTGGCATTTCGGCTTCCAGCAAGTTCTCGAATGAGCCATCCGCAAGCTGGTGATAAAGGCCATAGCGAATGTGGGCGGCGTCAGCCTGATAAGGCAGCGTATACAGATCGCGCACGATTTCGCCCGGCTGCCAGCGCGTCAGCGGGTACCAGCCATACACTGGCGCGGATTGGTCAGCCTGGGCAATGACTGCGCCGCTGGCATCCAGTAGATGGACAAACACGCTCAAATCCTGCTTTGGTTGATCCACCGCAGCCCACTGAACAGCGAGTGTGACCGCATCCGGCGCGCAGTTGGTCGATTCTTCAAGCACAGCGACATCTGCCCCCAATGCGCAGTGAACCGCTGTACCGCAAAAATCGCTGGCGGTGGCAATTTCTGGCGCGATCGTTATAGAAACCAGCATCGGCGCGGCAGTATGCAGATATACCGGTTGGCTGATCTGCCCCTCCCACCAATCAAGTGGGCGATCATAAAAGGTATAGGCCGGTGTGACCAGCCGCCCATCCAGAACCAGCGCAGTGAAGTCCGCTTTATGATCGACCAGCGTCACATCGGGTCGTTCGCCCAACACGTCATGAGCGAAACCAGCCGCGAAATGGCGCATCCCCCAGGCGATCATCAAGGTTGAATCAGGCGGTGCGTCTTCCAACAGCGTGATGGTTTCAAGCCCGGTCGGACTTTGCGTCAGGTCACGGATAAATGGCAAATTCTGCGCGACCAATATCCCCGCCAGCAGCAAGCCAACGGCAGCGGACAAAACCGCCATGACAAGCCGCTGCCGCTCACGAACGACTTGCAGCAGCCAATCCGCCAGAAACAACCAGCCAAACGCCAGGCTCAGGCTGATGGGCAAAATCAGTGCCACCAGTACATCACTATAGAAAAAGACGTGAAAAAGATAGGCCGCCAGCCCATTCAGGATAAAGATGATCGCCGCCCGCCGCTGGCGGGTGGTCAGCGCCAGCAACAGGCCGATGATTCCCAGCACCAGCCCTATCGCTGTGACCTCGGTCAAAATCACGTTGTTGATGAGCGCGAAATTATCCCCCAGGGAGGCGGGTGGGCCGATGTAACGGCTGGCCTCCGTGCCGATAAACTGATCCCACAAGCCCTGAAGCGTACCAGGCTCCCCATAAACCCAGGGAGACGATGCCTGCAGCGGCAGATAGAGGTATTGCAGCAGGCCGAGCATCCCTAACAGGAGGCTGATGAACAGTATACGCGGCAAACGGCGCGGTTCGCGTGATAACACCGGCCAGACCGCATATATCAGCGCCGGAATCATGGTGATGAACGCCCGGTGATGGGCCAGACCAATGCCGCCGAGAAAAGCCAGCCAGTAGATGCGATGTGGCAGCGATGAAAAGGCGACGAGCAGCAGCGCCGCCATGATGAGCAAGCCGAAGGTATAAATCTCCGCGATACTGTGATGAATCCAGACCATGCGCGTCAGCCCGAAGAGGCCGGTTACGATCGCTGCCAGCAACACACGCCCGGTCAGCCGCTGCATCAGCAGGTAGTTTAACCCCAGCGCCGCCAATCCCCACAGCAGTGACACCACTCCCGGTGCCGCCGCTGGATTGACTCCAAGCGCGGTCAGCAGATTGGTGAGCAGGCTGCCCGTCATTACATATAAGGGATAGCCGGTGGCATGAAGTGTTCCCCACACATTGAGGACGATCTGTGTCTCTCCGACATCGACCATCAAATAATGGTCGGAGCCATTGGGGATCGTTTGCAGGGTACTGAGATAAAGGGCGGTCAGCAGCGCCAACACGACCAGCAGTGCCAGATGATTCCGCACGCCAGAACGCACAGCC
>JAIOHN010000091.1 GCA_019912985.1 Anaerolineae bacterium
GCCCTTCCAGCACATATTCCAGGATTAACTGCGACATGACCCTGTCTTATTCGATTGGCAGCGCTATTTCGCGCGCGGTTTGGGGCGAATGGTATTGAAGAACTCGCGCATGACAGACTTAATGCCCTTGCCGGTCACGAGGCTGCCTTCGTGGATGGCCCACTTAAAGCCCACACGCTCAGCCTGAGTTTTAAGGCGTTTCTGCTCATTGGGATAGTTCTCCATGATCTCGTTGAGGGTCTGCTCACTGCCCCACAGGTCAGCCTTGTTGACCAGGATGTAAAACGCCTTGAGATTGCCTGCCGTGTTGGGTTCATCATCGAGCATCTGCATGACGAAATTGAGCGCATCTTTTTGCAGGTGGACATCGGTATGATCCATCATAAAGATGATGCCACGCGGCTCTGCGGTACGGAACAACTCGACCCAATCGGTCTCCCACATGGCGTATTCACCGCCGACATCACGCCCTGGTTTGAGCTTCATATACGAATCGCCGACAAGCGCGTTGAAATCCGGCACGACATCGCCACCGGCAGCGGTGGGGTCTGGCTGGAATTCTTCGAGCGTGTTCATGTTATTCTTGAGCCACTCGATTAATGTGGTCTTTCCAGTCTGGCGCGCACCTAATACAATAAACGGCATCCCGGAGACTTTGACATAGAAAAAGTCCTGAATCTCACTCACACCTTCAGAAACCGTACGCGCCACATCAGAAATCGACCCAATTATCACAGTAATGATGGTGTCTAACAGATTACTCACGTCATCCCCTTGGTTTCACAATTATCCAAGTTATTATATGGTGTTATACGAACAAAATGAATTTAAGTTGCTCCCGTCACTCATTTCACCAAGGAGGCGAATCTGTGACCGAACAACTGCTCGTCGGGCTGGCAGCAGTCCTTGTCCTGGGCACGCTGGCGCAGTGGCTTGCATGGCGACTGCGATTACCGTCTATTTTACTTCTTTTGTTGGCTGGGTTCGTTGCTGGACCCGTTACTCATGTTCTCAATCCAGATGAGTTGCTCGGTGACCTGCTGTTTCCGGCAGTCTCTCTATCAGTAGCCATCATCCTGTTTGAAGGTGGCACCAGTCTGAACCTGCGCGAACTGCGGGAAGTTGGTCAGGTGGTCCGGCGGCTAGTGAGTGTGGGTGTGGTCGTGACATGGGCCATCGGCACAGCAGCAGCCTATTTCCTGCTCAATATGCCACTGGAACTATCGCTGCTACTGGGAGCGATTCTGGTGGTTTCCGGCCCGACAGTCATGATGCCGCTGCTGCGTCATGTCCGCCCGACCAAACGTGTCAGTTCTGCGTTGAAATGGGAGGGTATTCTGATCGACCCGGTGGGCGCGACACTGGCGGTGCTGGTGTTCGAGGTCATCCTGGCTGGCGAAGCGCTGGAAACTGTGCCGCTGGCACTGGTCAGCGGTGTCATTCGAACAGTGATCATCGGCGGCGTTGCTGGTGTGTTGGGCGCAGTGCTGTTGTATCTGCCGCTGCGACGTTACCTGATTCCGGACTCCTTGCAAACCACGGTGACCCTGATGATGGTGGTCGCAGCTTTTGTGGCATCCAATCATTTCCAACCGGAATCGGGGCTGCTGACGGTCACAGTTATGGGCGTAATTCTGGCGAACCAGCGCGCGATTAACATCCGTGGCATCGTCAAGTTCAAAGAGAATCTGGTCACCGTCCTGCTGTCGAGCATCTTTATTCTGCTGGCAGCGCGGGTGCAAATGAGCGATATCTCGCAGTTGGGATTGAACAGCCTGTTGTTCCTGGCGGTGCTCATCTTTATCGCGCGACCGCTGACAGCGTTTGTCTCGACGATTGGGTCGGAAATGACCTGGCGCGAACGTGCTTTTCTGGGATGGCTGGCACCGCGCGGGATTGTGGCAGCGGCGGTTTCCGCGATCTTCGCGCTGGAACTCTCGCATATCGGTTATGCAGGTGCGGAAGCGCTTATGCCGGTTACGCTGCTGGTGATCGTCGGCACCGTATCCATCTACGGCTTGAGCGCAGCCTATGTCGCGCGGTGGCTGAAAGTGTCACAGCCAGAACCACAGGGCGTGTTGATGGTTGGCGCGCATCCCTGGGCGCGTGAGATCGCGCTGGCACTGAAAGATAACGGCATCACGGTGCTGCTGGTCGATAGCAACTGGGGGAACATTCATGCGGCACGCATGTTGGGGCTAAGCACTTATTATGGCAATGTCCTCTCTGAAGACACCATGGAAGATATTCCACTGGATGGAATCGGGCGGTTAATGGCACTCACACGCAACGATGAGGTCAA
>JAIOHN010000917.1 GCA_019912985.1 Anaerolineae bacterium
TCCGGTAGGCTATCGAAAACATCAGAGGCCGCAGCCCTTCAAACGTTTCGTCGGCGCTGGTCATACGCAGGTCTCCTGGCTGGTTCCCCCTCTCCATCGCATGGAGAGGGGGCTAGGGGGTGAGGTTTTATGCCCGCGCTCGGACGGGTTCTGTCGGTGATGCGTTGGCTGATTTGCCGCTTCCGCCCGGCAGCCAGCGTTCCATGGTGATTTGCCACAGCGTTTGCTTGCAAATCAACTCCTTGATCTGTGCGCCAGCTCGTCCGGTAATGACCTGCTCGACCGGGGTATCATCCGGCTTCACCCGCTGTACTAGGCCGTCGTGCCGTCCCAGGCTGATGCAGCGGATCACATACCCGAACTGATACGGTTTCGGCGCTGCGCCGTTGGCCCACGCCGCCAGATGATCGCCTGCGTAGCTGCCCATGAAAATACCGGTGGCGCACGCCATACGAATCGGGATGTCCAACGCCTGTTCCAGTCCCGCCGAATCGCCGACCGCGATTACATCGGGATGCGAAATTGACCGCAGATATTCATCGACGATGACCTGTCCCTGTCGATTGACAGCGAATCCAGCCTCCCGCGCCAGGGCTGGCACGCCGAACGCGCCCGCCCACAAACACAGGTCGAAGGGGATTTCGCCGCCTTCGTATGCGGCGGCCTGCGCAGTGATGCGGGTGATCGTCGTGTTTTCGATCAATTCGATGCCCTGGCTGGCGAAGGCTTCACGGATATAAGCCGCGCCCTTCTGCGATAAATCCGCGCCGAATGTACCGCGTGTGACCAGTGTGACGCGCAGACTCGGATAGGCTTCCGCCAGTTCGGTGGACGATTCGATGCCGGTCAGCCCGCCGCCGATAACCAGGACGCGCCCACCGCGCGCTGCGATGTGAGGCAGTTTGTCGCGCAAGGCTAAAGTCGTCGCCTCGGTACTCAGGGACAGCGCATATTCTTTTCCGCCGGGGATCATGCTCGAATCGATGAAGCTGCCCGCCGCATAAACCAGTTTATCATAGGCCATCTGCTGTGTGCCGTTCGCCGTTTGTACCGTGAGATGATGGTGATCTGGAGCGATTTCCGTGACCCATCCCTGGACGAAATGGATGCCTGTGCCGCGCAGCAGTTCCCGGATGGCGATGTGCTTCAGCGTCTGGTTCGCGGCCAGTTGGTGCAGGCGGATGCGCTCGACAAAATGGTCGCTGCCGTTGATGACCGTGATATCGACTCCCTGTCGGCGGGTCTTGCGCGCCAGCCGTGCCGCCGCTTTGAGTCCGGCGTAACCCGCGCCGACGATGACAACTTTCTTAGGACTTTGTACGGTGGACATGATGCACTCCTCAAACTCATTTCCGATCTGATAAAGAAGACGATTGGCGAGTTTGATTTGTGACTCCGGCAATAAAAAACCGGGAAAGGTCATGACCCATCCCGGCTCAGTAAATGCTCAGTTGGATAGAGAAGGAACTATGACCGTCCGGCTTGCGTCAACCGTGCGCCCAGGCTGCTCAGGGCGTTCATCTTATCGTTTACGAGTCGTGGGAACAGGCGAATGTAATCTTCGACCGGCCAGCGCCGGCCCTCGACAGCGGTTTCGCCGCTGATGAGCGCCGCGCGGAAATCTGCCGCCGTGCGGCCTTTGAAATAGGTCACGCCGCGCCCAATCGCTCGCAGCGAATGGCCGTCACTGTTGCCGACGGCGGTCATCTTCAACTGATTCGCCAGCCGCCGTGCCAGGATGTTGTTCCCCGGCGTGAAGGCTCCGGCGTTGTGGATTTCAATCGCATCCACGCCCGACTCGCGGATGCATTCGGGATGGCGCAGGTAGTGGAAGGGCGCTGCGCTGCAAACCAGCACTTCGAATGGGTGCGCAACAATTGCCATACCACCCTGCTTATGGATAGCCGCCACCGTGTCCTTCAGCGACATGCCTTTGGCAATCGGCTGCGTCACCCATAAGGCGAGGACATGGCCTTCAGCGCTGCTGACCTCGACGCCAGGGATAATCTCGAACGGGTAGTTTGCACGATGGTTGTATGCCCACAGGCTCGAATCCAGCACGTCGTGGTCGGTAATGGCGATCACATCCAGCGTGCCCAGCCTGGCAATGTGATCCAGAACCGTTTCAACACTCGAAAAGCCATCACTGGCGGTAGTGTGCATATGGATGTCGGCGCGGCCTGTCAGTTGCTTGCGATCCAGCATTTGCGCTTAACCTCATCAATCCGATTTCAAACACGTTCATCAAGTTATACACAGCACCTAAAATCGAACTATCAAAATTGACCTGTCATCTGAAAGGTGTGCTATCTCAATATGTGCTGCGGGATGAGGAACTGTAGCAGCGAGAAAGACTCCAATTCAGCGGGCCTGTTGCCGATCCGCTGAATTGGGGTAGGGGGATTGATTCGGTTTAGGTAAAGGCACTGATTCCGGTCAATTCACGCCCGACCAGCAGCATGTTGATTTCGTTCGTGCCTTCGTAGGTGTAGATCACTTCGGCGTCGGTCATCAGCCGGGCAACGTGGTTCTCGATCAGCAGCCCGTTACCGCCCATCGTCTCGCGCGCCAATTGGGTTACGTAGCGAGCCTTACGGGCATTGTTGTATTTCGCCATGGACGCCATCGCCTCGGTCATCTGGTCGCTGGCGATAAGCTGGGTGAGCTGGAAGCAGATCAACTGCATCGCCGTTACTTCGGTCGCCATCTCGACCAGCTTTTGCTGGATCAACTGGAAGCTGGCAATCGGTTTGCCGAATTGTTCGCGCTCTTTGGCGTATTTCAGTGCCAGTTCAAACGCGCCCGCGGCGCAGCCCGCCGCCTCCCATGACACGCCGAACCGTCCCAATGCCAGCACTTTGGCCGTGTCTTTGAATGAGCGCGGCTTGGCGAGGCGGTTGGCAACTGGCACGCGGACATCCTTCATGCGGATGTCGGCGTTCAAAATCGCGCGTTTGCCGATCTTGCCGGTGAGGTCTTCGATCTCCAACCCTGCAACATGTTTCGGGTCTTCGATGACAAACCCGCCGAATTGCCCATCTTCGTCGCGCGCCCAGATGATAATCAGGTCGGCAATCGAAGCGTTTCCGATCCAGCGTTTTGTGCCGTTCAGCACATAATGGTCGCCATCCAGGCGGGCAGTGGTGCGTACGTGCACGGCATCCGAACCCTGTTCCGGCTCAGTCAGGCCGAATGCGCCAATTTTTTCCAGCCGCGACATCGCCGGAAGCCAGCGTTCGCGCTGTTCGTTCGAGCCGAGCAAACCAATGCTGCCCATCGCCAACCCGGAATGTACACCGTAAAAGGTGTTGATCGAGCCATCGCCCTTTGCCAGTTCATACTTGACCAACCCCATCGCCAGCGGGTCAAGTCCGGCGCTGCCATAACCGCGAATCACCCCGCCAATGATCCCAAGATCGCGCAGTCCCATCGCCAGTTCGCGCGGGAATTCGGCCCGATCCCAGTACGGGCTGATATTGGGCATGATCTGCGATTGGACGTATTCACGCACCCGGTCGCGGATGGCGCGTTGTTCGTCATTGAGAAAACTGTCGAGTTTGAAGAAGTCAAATCCGCTGGTCGTGGTCGGTGCTTTTTCGTTCAGCATGAATTCCTCTAAAAATAATCGAATCGACGTTAGATTAATTATAATGAGTTTTTCGTCGAAGAGGACAGGACTTTTAGAAATCTATAAGCTTCTACCGGGAATAACCACGCAAATGCTGCCCAAGACAATGGTTTTTTGTTATCCGTTGCGTTCAGGCTCTTTTTGAGCATCTCGTTAGATTACTGCTCAAAACCTCTTCAATAGCTTGACATATTCTGCCCGCAGAGCCTATAATGCGCAATAGAGGTATACAGAAACGAATGACAGGTGCAGTTGCTCGTCAGATCACGGTAATTGGAGCAGGCATTGGCGGTCTGACGACGGCTGCCCTGTTAGCCCATGCCGGGTACAGTGTGACCGTGCTGGAAGCCCAGACTTATCCCGGCGGCTGTGCCAGTACCTTTACTCATCAGGGCTACCGCTTTGATGCTGGAGCGACAGTTGCGGGCGGCTTCCAGGAAAATGGGCCGCACGCGCTGGTTGGGAAGCAGCTTGGCATCCGCTGGCCGGTACGCCGCCATGATCCGGCCTGGGTGGTGCATTTACCCGACCGCGAGATTGCTCTAACACGCGACAACGCCGATGTGCTGCGCAATTTTCCCGCCAGCGAACGTTTCTGGAAACACCAATATCAGATTGCCGATTTAGGCTGGTCGCTGTCAGCACAGGGTTTACCCTGGCCGCCCACCAGCCTTGCGGAGTTCTTGCGCCTAACCCGTGTCGGCCTGCGTAACCTTCCCAAAGATTTGCTCCTCCTCCCTCTGGCAATTCGGACGGCCTACCAATGGTTACAGGGGCACGGGTTAGCGCAAGACATTTCCTTCGTGCGTTTTATCGACGCCCAACTCCTGATCTCGGCGCAGACCACCTCGCGCAATGCCAACGCCGCCTACAGTGCCACCGCTCTTGATCTGGCGCGGCAGGGCGTGTTCCATGTCGAGGGCGGGATCGGCGGCCTCGCCGAAACGCTGGTTGATACCATCCGCCATTCCGGTGGGCAGGTCTTATATCGCCAGCGCGTCAACCACATTCACGTTGAAGGCGGTCGCGTGACCGGCGTATCCGTACAGGCCGGACGGCAATCCAGAAAAGTTCAGTTCATACCCTGCGATTTTCTGATCGCCAATCTCACGCCCTGGTCGCTCGATAAGTTGCTCGATGAAAACAGCCCCGCATCATTACGCCGGGAAGTCGCTAAACGTCCAGCGGGGTGGGGGGCGTTCGCGCTGCACGTCGGCGTCGAGTCATCAAAATTACCTCCCGATCTGCTGGATCATCACCAATTCATCACAACAATGGCAGGCGATCTGGGTGAGGGGCGCAGCATCTTTCTGTCGATGTCGCCCGCCTGGGACAAAACGCGCGCCCCGGACGGCCATCGCGCCGTGACCATCACCACCCACACCGCTGTACAGCCCTGGTGGGATTTGATTCACCGGGACAAATCGGCCTATGAGGCCCGGAAACACGCTTACGCCGAAAGGCT
Organism: Anaerolineae bacterium; assembly: GCA_019912985.1. Taxonomy (GTDB): domain Bacteria; phylum Chloroflexota; class Anaerolineae; order Aggregatilineales; family Phototrophicaceae; genus JAIOHN01. The sequence continues at coordinate 5,094 of JAIOHN010000917.1, forward strand.
GCTGGACGCCGTAGAGCGGGCGATTCCTGGCTTCCGCGCCAGTATTCGATTAGCGCTCCCTGGCAGCCCGGTCACTTACCAGTTTTATATCAACCGGCATCTGGGCATGGTCGGCGGCTTCCCGCAAAAGTCGCTGCTCAAAGCGCGCGGCCCACGCGTCGGAATTCCGAATTTGCGGCTGGTCGGCGACTCGATTTTCCCCGGCCAGTCAACCGCCGGAGTCACATTGGGCGCGATGCGCGTGGCTGAGGATGTCCGCCGCGTGATGCCCATTCAGGTAAGCTATAATGGACTTTACGGTTTACGGG
>JAIOHN010000918.1 GCA_019912985.1 Anaerolineae bacterium
ATCTCAGGCCCAGCATCCGTCTCGCCCAGGGTAAGCTGCTGCGCCAGCTCAACCACCGACTCAGCGACCTGATCATAAATCGCATCCACCAGAATGGCACGCGAGCCTGCGGAGCATTTCTGCCCCTGGAAACCAAAAGCGCTGGCGACAATGCCCTGCGCCGCGGCTCCCAGGTCGGCGGTTTCATCGACCAGCACGGCATCCTTGCCGCCCATCTCCAGAATCGCGCGTTTCAGCCATTTTTGCCCCGGCTGAACTTTCGCCGCCTGGCTGTAAATCTGGATACCCACCTGGCGAGAACCCGTAAAGCTGATGAAGCGTGTCTGCGGGTGCTCGACCATTCGCGCACCCACCACTTCGCCTGGCCCGGTCAGAAAGTTTAACACGCCATCCGGCAGCCCTGCATTCCAGAACAACTCCGCCACCATATAGCCACACAGCGGGCTTTGTTCAGCCGGTTTGAACACCACCGTATTTCCCGAAACGATCGTGGATGCCAGCATCCCGGTGGGGATCGCACACGGGAAATTCCAGGGTGGGATAATCGCCCCCACGCCTAACGGAATGTATTCCAGCGAAAGCTGCTCTGGCGGGTAAACGGCCAGTTGATCACTTGAGTCGGCAATTCTGATGATCTGGCGTGCATAATATTCCAGAAAGTCAATCGCCTCCGAGGTATCTGCATCGGCTTCGACCCAACTCTTGCCGACTTCCAGCACCATGCAGGCGTTAAACTCCGCTTTACGCCGCTGCATCTCCGCTGCCACTCGCAGCAAATAGCGCGACCGCTCAAGCACGGAAACCTGCTTCCAGCTTTCAAAAGCGGTCCATGCTGCCGTAATTGCCTGATCAACATGCGCCGCCGTACCCTGCGCGAAATAGCCAATCACCTCGGCAGGGCGCGCCGGATTCTCCGATACAAAAGTATCCTCAAGCGTTATACGCTCGCCGCCGATCACCAGCGGATACGTTTGACCCAGTTCGGCTTTCAGCCTGGAAAGTGCATCCGCCAGCGCTTTTTGATTCTCTGGCAGGGTAAAGTCGGTAAGCGGTTCATTCTGGAATGGACGTAGCATCATTATCTCCCGCAGGGTTCTCCCTGTTTGTTTCTACCCTCTGAAATCGAATTTCGCAAATTTTTTAGGATGTGTACAGGTGAAGTCCTTTATAATGAAAAAGTAGATATTTTCAATTGTGTAAGTGAGGTCATTTATATTGTGACGAGGTAATTATCATGTTGAACCTCAATCTCAGTGATCATGCGCAGCAGCGTTCTGCGCAGCGAAACCTCTCCAATGAAGACATTGCCTTCGTCATCCGCCACGGCGATCGCGTCCACCGTACCGGTGTAATCTTCTGCCAGCTTCGCAGCCGCAACATCCCGGATAAAACCCCTGGCAACCATCGCTGGCGGCAGTTGATTGGTACTACGGTCGTCCTGTGCAAGTGCGGTGGCTGTGTCGTCACCGTTTACCGCGAAGAACGCGCCTTTCAACGCGACTGCCGCAAGGCCAAATACGCGCTCAAAGGCAACTACTGTGACCACACCTACTGCAGCAGCGGCTGATTTTCGCAGATAAGCACCACGTGCTGCCCCTGGCGGCGAGTAAGCACCAGCGTTCGCGCTTCCGGCCCTTTCAGCTTCAGGTTGGCGATCACATCTTCTGGTGTCAATGAGACCCCTCGCTTTTTCACCGTCACCCGGCCCACATGTCGCGCCTTAAGATAAGCGCGCAGTTTCTTGAGATGCAGTGGCATCCAGTCGAGGATGCGCCAGCTTCGCACCCAGGGCGATTCCGGCGGCGTGTCAGCCGTCAGGTAAGCAATCGTCTCATCCAACTGTGACGCACCGAATCGCTGCGCCAGATCAGCCACAAGGCCCGACCGCAAAATCGCCGCATCCGGCTCCAGCAGCCAACCTTGCGGTTCAGACAAGAGCGACTCCGGTTCTTCGCCATCCCGTTGAAAGTGATAAGCCGCGTCTGCCACCAGCAGGGTCGCCTGTGTAGACTGTACCGCATCGTCACGATTCAACCACAACACCGCCTCTTTGAGATCGCCCCCAACCGAAATAAACTCGACGCAGCCCCCATAGGCTTCAATCTGCGTCAGTTCCACACCGGGCGAGAGTTTCACCACAATCTGCGGTGACATCCAACCGCGCACCGTTGACAACGGCGGTTGATACTGCTCCACATCGAACAGGCGCTTTCCGCGCTCATCACGTCGCGCTGGATCAAAGAAGATCGCCTCTGCCAGCGGCAGTCCTTCGCGCACATCACCGATCTCAAATCGAGCCTGTGCGTTCAGCCCCAACGCCGCCGCGTTCAATCGGGCCATCTCGATGCGCACTGGCGAGAGGTCAATCCCCTGAACGTCCACACCAGCCTGAGTCAGCGCCAGCGCATCCGCGCCAATGCCACAGCAGGCATCAATCACCATCTGCACCTGAATACGTTCACTGCGATAGCGCCGCACCAGTGGATCACTGGCTTGCTCTAACGCCTCGGCGGTGAAAAACATCCCGCTTGCCGCATCGCCGAACTTACCAACAGCTTTCTGGCGCAGCCGTGCCAACGTCAGCGCGGCGTTGACCGCTTCAGCGGCATAATCACGACGCAGACGAGTCACGAGCGAAAGCGTGTGCTGTTCGCCCAGATCTTCCGCAGCAAGTGATTCCAACAATGCCGCACCAACTGGCCGGGTCAAAAAGTCAAGATCGGAGAGGGTAATCGTCATTGAGCGCTGTAATGTCGCGTATTGTAGGCACTACTCGTCAGGTGCTTCGGCGGTCGTGGGATCAACCGAAACAGTAACAAAAGTTTCATCGCGCAACGCATCCACAGTCACATTGAGGCACACGCGCTGCGGCCAGCACTGCGCAGTCTCTTTGCTGAATTTGGGGACCTTGTTCACATCTTTGATCCATCCTGCCACGACTGCGGGCTGCATAAAGGCGACTGCTTTTGGCAAGCTGCTGAACGCCAGCAGCACCGGTTCATGATCGCGTTCCAGTGCCACCGCTTCCCAGGCAATCCGCTCATCTGGCTTCAGCGCCCATACAGGTTTATTCGGCATCTGCCGGACCAGTAAATGCACATAACGACCCCGGTAATTCGCAAGCGGGTCAGTGTCATCGCCCTGATGAACCTGATCCTGCGCCGCCACCTGTTTGATGCGATCCACGGTGTGCTGTTCGGTGTGTGGCTTCTCGCCACGAATCAGGACGCCGCTGTTCTCATAAGCAGGTTCTACCAGAATCCGCGTAAAACCGGCATCTTCCAGCAGTTCAACCAGACTCGCATCTGGCTCTCCCATCGGGTCTACCATAATCAGGCGGCCACCTGGTCGCAGCACATTCAATGCCTGGGCCAGAAAGTCGGCATCTGGTGAAGCACCGTAAGCAGTGATCGCATCCACACTGTCCGCGTCCAGATTCCAGCGCACGTCACGGGCGACCGGCTGGATAAGCAAATCGGCGCGCTGCTTTGCAAGCAGCACGCCGGTCATATCGTCTATATCCAGCAGGCGCAGGCTGGCACCGCTTGGCGGCAGATGCTTCACCAGCGCCTGGATATACTCATTCTGCATCAGCTTGACGGGCTTCATCAACCAGACGCAGTAGTTCCTCCCACTCTTCGCGGAAGAAATGCAGCGTTACCGCTCCCAATTCCAGGTGATAAGCAAGCTCACCGTCTGGTTCTTCCGAAACCCAGGCCGCGTAATTATCCGTTTCAGCCAGAGTTTCCGTTGGGATATTCTCTGAATCAGCCATAATCGATTCCTAATTCCGGTCGCGGTTGCCGCCACCGCCACTACGACGATCACCACCACCGCCACTGCGACGATCACCGCCGCCACGACGATCACCGCCACCGCCACCGCGACGATCACGATTGCCACCACCACCGCTGCGGCGCTCACGGCTGCCACGGTCACGCTCACGCGCTTCCTCAGCAGTCCAGCCTTCCAGCACGGCCTGACGGCTCAGGCGAACTTTGCCATCACGGTCCACATCGGTGATCATCACCATGATCTCATCGCCCATGCTGACTTCGTCTTCGACCGTATTCACCCGGTAATCCGCCAACTGCGAGATATGAACCATACCCTCTTTGCCGGGCAGGAACTCCACAAACGCACCGTAGGGCTCAATACGGACCACTTTACC
>JAIOHN010000919.1 GCA_019912985.1 Anaerolineae bacterium
GATCATGAGAGCAAAAGGCTCCATCCTAACGAAAAATTTGTAAGAATCTAATGTATGTTGTGTATCATCTATCCCATAACGTGAGTACCATAGGATAATCTGAATGCAATTTGGACAGAATAATTCCGGGGATAACAAAAAACCCGAAGGGCCAAATCCCAGGCCACCGTTTCGGATCCCGCCGTGGGTATGGCCCGCCGTCTGGCTTTTGATCCTCTTCTGGCTTTTCTTCCGTGTGCCAAGCATGGTCAACGATCTGGGGTCAGAAGCCACTATTGATGTACCCTATTCCTTCTTCTACCAACAGGCAGAAGCCGGGAATGTTGATCAGGTGGTGATCCAGGAGAATACTGCAAACGGGACTTTCCGTTCAGCAGTTACCTGGCCTCCTGAAGGGTCGCCCGAAAGCGAGAGTATTCAGCCACAGCGTTCCAGCAACTTCACAGCGACCGTACCACCGAACGATACTGATTTGCTCGAAGTGCTGCGGAACAATAACACCGAAATCGCTTACCAGAATGTCGAACCACCGGCACTGCTGGTCTTTCTAGCGAACTTTGGCCCGCTGCTGCTGATGTTGGGCTTACTGGGCTTCTTTATCTGGTCAGCACGGCGCAGCCAGGGTCAGATGGGCAATGTGTTCGGCTTTGGCCGTTCGCAGGCGCGTGAATATAACGCCGAACGGCCACAGGTCACCTTTGCCGATGTGGCAGGCCAGGACTCAGCGAAAGCCGAGCTGGTTGAGATCGTCGATTTTCTTAAAGAGCCGGATAAGTATATTGCCCTGGGGGCGCGTATTCCGCGTGGTGTGCTGCTGGTCGGCCCTCCTGGGACAGGTAAAACACTGCTGGCGCGTGCGGTTGCTGGTGAGGCGAATGTCGCCTTCTTCAGTTTGGCCGCATCCGAATTCGTGGAGATGTTTGTCGGTGTCGGTGCCTCTCGTGTGCGTGATCTTTTCAAGCGCGCCAAAGAGAACTCACCCAGCATCATCTTCATCGATGAAATTGACGCAGTAGGACGCCGGCGTGGCGCGGGTCTGGGTGGTGGTCACGACGAACGTGAGCAGACCCTCAACCAGATGCTGGCTGAGATGGATGGATTTGACCAGAACGAAAGTGTCATCATCATGGCGGCGACCAACCGTGCGGACGTGCTCGACCCAGCATTGCTGCGTCCGGGCCGTTTTGACCGGCAGGTCACAGTCGGCGCGCCGGATCGTTCCGGACGTCTCGCCATTCTCAAAGTCCATACACGCGGCAAGCCATTGGCAGAAGATGTCGATCTTGAAGATATGGCGAAGGCGACAATTGGCTTCTCCGGTGCCGATCTGGCGAACCTTGCCAACGAAGCTGCCCTGACGGCAGCGCGTAATGGTCGCAAACGTATCACCATGCCGGACTTCACTGACGCCTTTGAGCGCATCGTGCTGGGTATCAAAAGCCCGCCGCTGTCCAATGAACACGAGCGTAAAGTGGTGGCTTACCATGAAGCGGGCCATGCCCTGGTGGCTGCGCTCACACCGCATGCCGATCCGGTATTCAAAGTGACAATCGTCCCTCGTGGACAGGCACTTGGTATCACGGCACAGCTTCCGGATGATGACCGCCGCAACTACTCGCGCAGTTATCTCAATGCGCGGATGCTGGTGCTGTTGGGTGGACGCGCAGCCGAGGAAGTTGCTATCGGTGAGATTACCACTGGAGCCAGCAATGACCTTCAACGCGTGACTGATCTCGCCCGCCGCATGATTACCCAGTTCGGTATGAGCGAGGAATTCGGTCCGGTGAACTTCGGCGACGACGAGACTCAGCCTTTCCTGGGCTATTCACTGTCGCAGCATCGCACTTACAGCGAACAAACGGCGGCCAAGATCGACGTGGAAGTCAAACGGATTGTCGAAGCGGCCCACGAGGAAACGGTTCAACTGGTGCGCGAGAATCAGAGCAAGCTTGAAGCCCTGGCGCACGAGCTGCTCAATAACGAGATTGTGGAGCGCCCGCGTGTGATGGAGATCGTCGGCATCACGGCGCAAAAAGGCGAACTCGATCCTTCTGAGCCTGCCCCGCCTGATGCACCTGAGTCACAGCTCGAACCGCATCACAGCGAGCAGAATGACGGCCAGTAGTCACAATCAGCTAAGTGAGAATCAAAAAGCCCTGGAAATCCAGGGCTTTTTTCATCCTTAGTGTGTTCGTGCGAGGAAGATCAGGCTTCTGCGACCTTATGCGCATTGATGACTTCTGGCGCGATATGGCTCGGCACCTGTTCATAACGATTGAACGACATCGTATAAATGCCGCGACCGCCGGTCATCGAACGCAGGTCATTGCCGTAACGCAGCATTTCCGCCAGCGGCACCTGCGCGCTCACGACACTCTTGCCTGCTTCAGTGTCCATACCCTGCACCCGACCACGCCGCGTATTGAGGTCGCCCATGATGTCACCCATCATCGAATCTGGCACCGTGATCCTGACATCCATAATCGGCTCTTGCAGCACCGGCCCGGCAGCCATAAATGCTTCTTTGAAGCCTTCACGGCCTGCGATCTGGAAAGCGATGTCTTTCGAGTCCACGGGATGTTCTTTACCGTCGAAAACCACCACTTTCACATCCACGACCGGGAAACCAGCAATCACGCCCTCGCCCAGCACCGAATGCACACCTTTGTCAATCGACGGCCAGAAGGATTGCGAGATTGATCCGCCGAAGATATTGGTTTCATAAACGTAGCCTTCACCTGGATTGGGGATCACCCGCAGGCTCACTTCTGCGAACTGCCCCGCACCGCCAGATTGTTTCTTGTGGCGGTAAGTGGTCTCGGCGGTTTTAGTGACGGTCTCTTTGTAGGGAACCTTGGGCATGTGCGTATCAAGATTGACGCCCAGCCGTTCGGCACGGCTGATCGCCAGGTTCACATGCGCCTCGCCCATCCCCTCGACAATTGTCTGCTTGGTATCACCGTCCTGCCGCCAGCGCAGCGTGGGGTCTGCCTGACCAAGATTGGTCAGCACCGTACCCATTTTGGTGCTGTCCGCCTGTGTGCGTGGTGTCACTGCGACCTGATACAGTGGATCGGGGAACGAAGGCCGCAGAATTTCGACCGGCTCTGATTTGCTGCAAAGCGTATCCCCGGTTTTTGTATCGCTGAGTTTAGCGATTACGCCGATGTCACCCGCATGCAGCACGGATACGCCGAGCTGCTCTTTACCCCGCATCACAATCAGTGATCCAAAACGCTCCTCAACCTGTGTAGTGGCATTATAGTAGCGGCTGTCCGCCTCAATTTTGCCGGAGAAAATGCGGAAGTAATTCAAAGTACCGACATAGCGGTCATTGGTGGTCTTGAAAACATAGGCAGCCAGCGTGCCATCATCGGTCTGCGGCGGCATTAAGTACCGGATGCCGTCCTCTGCGTTGGCATCTACCAGCCCCACACGGCGCACGGAGGGCGGAGACGCATAGGCAATCAGCGCTTCTAACAGCGGCACAGTACCTATGTTCTGGGTACCAGAAGTCACGAAAACCGGCACTGTATTCAGGTTATGATTACGCGCCGCTTTACGCATCCCATCACGAATCTCTTCGCGGGTCAGCGTGCCTTCTTCAAAATATTTCTCAATCAGTTGATCATCAGCTTCTGCCGCGGCCTCGACCAGCTCCAAATGCGCAGTTTCTGCCCATTCTTCCATCTCAGCCGGCAGATCGGAACGATCAGCGCCAGCCTCATAATAGGCTTTCATGGTAAGCAGATTAACCACGCCTTTGAAGGCCGACTGCTGGCCTATGGGCAGCATCACCGGGATAAATTTGTAATCTGGAAAACGCTCTTTCAGATTATTGAGGGTGTTCTCAAAATTAGCGTTCTCACGATCCATCTTATTGATTGTGACGATAATCGGCTGCTGGTAAGCTTGCGCATATTCCCATGCCAGCTCGGTGCCGACCTCAACGCCAGATACGGCATCGACGACCACCACCACTGAATCGGCTACACGAATGGCGTTTTTGACTTCGCCTTGAAAATCAGTATAACCGGGTGTATCGAGGATATTGATTTTGTAGTCGTTGAACTCAATGGGGATCAGTGAGGTTGAAAGCGATAAGCCGCGTTCCTGTTCGTCGTCGTCCCAGTCGGAGACGGTGTTCCCTTCTTCTACCCTGCCAAGTCGATTGATCGCGCCGGTATTGTAGAGCAGGGCTTCTACCAATGATGTTTTACCGGCGCTCTGGTGACCCACCAGAGCAATATTCCTCAAGAATTCGCTAGTATATTCCTTCATAGCTTGTCCCAGCGCGCCTTATAGCACGCCTTCTCCCTTTCTATTACCGAATAAGATTTTACGGTGGCATTTTCAAGGTGAACGCCAAACCCCGTAGCCAGGACAGATGAGATAATAGTCAGGGATCGCCCTGACTATTATAGCCATGTAATCGGTTGTCGTGAAGGAGATTTTAAGACGAAGCAAAGAGATTGTCAAAGGAGTGTTAACTCCAGGGAAGTGGCCCCGCCAAACCGAATTGTGACCCTGTCACAGACAGGTCGCGGATGTCCACCCAACCGTCATGATTGACGTCCGCTTCCGGCACATCTGCCGGGCCATCAAAGTTGGCAGCGATCAGCATCACATCCAGCATGTCAATCACACCATCACCATTGGTATCCCCTGCAGCCAGTATAGCTGGTGGCAGCATATACTCTCCACCCGGTTCCACGATCAACTCCACCTGTCGCGATAGAAATCCCGCTGCTGATGCTTCGACCCTGTAGGAACCCGGTGCCAGTTCACCAAACAGGAATTTGCCCTGTTCATCCACCTGTCCTTCGGCCACACCACCATTAGAGTCGATCAACTGCACCGAAACCGCCACATTGGATGGCAAATCGACCAGGCCCATAATTTGCGCCGGAGTCGTGTCTTCGATAGGCGGCAGCGGTTCGTCTGTGACCTCAACACCGGGCTCCGTAGCAGTCGGTTCTTCCGTCAGTTCGGGCGCAATGGTTGGCTCGATGATCGGTTCCTCGGTGACCTCTGCGGTGACCGTCGGTTCAATGACTGGCGGCTCTTGCGTGATCTCCGGTGTGATTTCGGGTCCGATAGTTGGTTGTGGAACTACAGGTTCTTCTGTCACCTCTGGCACTTCCGCCGTGGGTTGAGGCACAACCGGTTCTTCGGTGACTTCAGTCGGCGGCACTTCCACCGTCACTTCTGCGGTAACCTCCGCTGTTGGCTCCATAATCACCGGTTCCTCGGTGACTTCTACCGTTGGCGCAACAAGCGGCTCTTCCGTGATTTCCAGCGTTGGCGCAATCACCGGTTCTTCCGTCACTTCCGGCGGCAGCGTTGGTTCTACGATTGCCGTAACCTCAGCTGCCGGATCGTCGCTGCTTTCCTCAGTCGGCATGACTGGCTGTGGCGGCAGCGGAGTCGCTGTTGGCGGAATGACTTCTGTAGGCTGAACTGTGGAGGTCCAGATCACTGTAGGCGTCCAGGTTGGCGAAGGCGTGGCAGAAGGTTCCACCACGACTTCACCTGTTGCTTCCGGCGGTGCTTCAGGGTCAGATTCCTGGGCAAACACCATATACACGGTCACAGCCCCGGCCATCATGCACAGCATCCCCATGAGCAGGCCCAGCCGATAAGCGCGTTTTACCATGACAGGTACTCCATCGTCCGCTGATACGAGCCGTACTGGCGACGCAGGTTGGAGTAAGTACCCAGGCTGATCGCAAACAGCGCCAGACCGAACAGGAACAAGCCGCCGCCTACGAACAGCACCAGTTGGTTCGACCGGTGGGAAGGCATTGCCACCGTGGGTTGTGAGATCGTCTGCTGGGCCGCTGGTGCAGCGATTTCAACCTGCGGCTGCTCAACGACCTGCGGCAGCTCGTTCGTCACTGGGGCACTATCTTCGACCACTGCTTGCGGCGCAGCGTTGATATTCGTACCCTGCACGCGTGTTTCAATCTCATTGATTTTGCGCGCAATCTTCCGGCCATCCACTTCGCTGAATTCAGGCGACAGCAGGCGAGTCTCGGTGGGTGAAACATCAACCACGGTATCGCTCAGCGCATGGAATGTGACCGTACCGATCACGCCACTGCCACTGACAGGCTCAGCGGGCTGCGTCAGCGTCAGCGCATATTCGACAACCCCATTTTGCGCATCGGCACTGTTTTTCAACGTAAAACCGGGTTGATCCTCGAAGAAGGTTCCGGCAGTCACCGCTTTATTCTCATCAAAAACCACTTCCAGTGTTTGCGGATCATAAGCCAGCTTAAAACTGCCGCCGTAAATATCTACCGCTTGATCCACGTAAATCGTCACCACCGCCGTTTCACCAGCAGCGAGCTGTGTCTGATCGGCTGACAGCCATACCAGCGGTGAATTACCCTGGGCCAGTGCCGCCGTAACGATTGCGATAAGTCCTGAAATTATGAAAATGATGCTTTTTGTTCTCATGGCTCCCTCACCTCTCTCCTTCCTAAAGGGCCTGCGCCCCCCGATACAGGGGGCACAGGTTCAACGATGTGTTTACTGTGCAGCAGGCAGCGGGCTAACCAGACCGAAGTTGCTACCCACCAGCACGAGGTCAGTGACGTTGATCGCACCGTCGCCATTCAGGTCGACGTTGGCAATTTCAGCCACCACATCCAGTCCAAAGTTCGCGCCGACGAAGGTCGCATCCACGATGTCCACCGTACCACTATCATCGACATCACCCGCATGCAGCATTCTGCTCTCGGCAGTGACATCCATGTCATCAGTCACATCGATTGGGACATATGTCGGGATATGCTGTGGTGCGGTCAGCAGCACACTGTAGGTGCCAAGCGCCACATCCTCGAAGGTGTACGAACCATCTTCCGCAGTCATCGTCTCACCAACCAGGCTCAGATCAGCCATGTTGTAGAGCTGAGCGGTGATGCCCGCGTTGCTGCTGCGGTTCTGATATTCCGCCACACCACTGATAGAAGCCATACCACCCGGCATCGGAGTCTCGGTTACCTCAGTCGGTTCCGCAGTCGGCGGCTCCACTGTGGGCGGAATGGGTGTTTCGGTCGGCGGCACAGGAGTTTCTGTAGGTGGCTCCGGTGACGGTGACGGCGCGGGTTCAGTCACTTCAGGTGGCTCGGGAGTGGTCGTGATCAACGTACCGTTAATCACTGCCACATCCAGCGTGTTACCGTTAGCGTCCACTGCCAGCACGGAACAGTTCAGATTGTTTTCGCCCGCACTTTGCACCGTGTAATTCAGGCTAAAGGCGGTGCCGTTGCCATTGATTGCACCACTGGCGGAGTCTGAGAGCAGGCTGGTCGCGATCATCCAGCGACCGTCACTCGCGTTGTAGCCTGTGTCCACGAAGAAGCTGTTATTGGTGTTGAACAGGCCATCCACACGCCCCGCTCCCGTCATCACTGCCGGGTTCACAGTACATTCCGCTTGCAGACCGTACAGATTACTTATGTTGTAGAGATCCAGGGCCACATTGACCGTATCACCCGGTACAGCGGTCTGCGGTACGATATTGATCACCACAGATGCTTCCGTTGGCGGCGGTGTGGGCTCCTGAGTCGGCTCCTCTGTTGGCTCCGCCGTGGGTTCCTGTGTCGGTTCCGGCGGCTGAGTCGGCTCCTCTGTTGGCTCCGGTTGCTGCGTCGGTTCTGGCTGTTGGGTTGGCTGTGCTGGCGGATCAATAGCGATACCTGCATGGCGATAGAACCAGGTCAGCCACTGCTGTCCAGGCGGGGACAAATCATAGTCGACGCGCTGGCACTGGTCGCAAACTGTATGCGCGTAGCGTGCTTCTTCGTTGCGCCCGTCATTGTTGTAGTCAAGGTTCAACGGGATATTGTCATACTGGAAAGGAATGCAATCCAACCCAGGGGCAGTACAACTCTGGTTGTAATTCCCCCAGCGCGAGACATAACCCACAAAATCAGTGCGACCATCTCCATTCGCATCCACGCGAACGCTCGACGCCAGAAACTCGTGAATATGAAGCACATATCCCATAAAGACCGACATCATTGACTGGTTAAAATCGCAGTTTGCATCTTCAGGTTTGCAGAAAAGCTGCCACTGAGATGGGTTGTTCGGGTCGATATTGCCCAGCGGATTGTAGGAGCGCAGCTGGAATCGGATATGGTCGCCACGACCATGCGCCCACCATTCGGCGAGCGGTCTCTGGCCGATGTTACCGGTGCTACTGGTCAGAGCCGCCAAATTGGGATGGCAGCGGATTTCGTCACGCGAGTCTGGACGATCCAGGTTGAAGAACTGTGTATCCGCCGGTAGACTGATCGGAATATCCTGAACTTCATGAGTGCAATCCACCACATTCGGCGGAGTGGTAAACAGACGACCAAAGTCGGCCCAGCCTCCGCTGCGGAAGACACCGCAGGTGCTTGGATCGCTTGGGTTTACACAGACCCGTAATTCGGCACTATAAGAGTGGTAGCGTGTCACAGCCCCCGCTGCGCCGAAAATGCCATGATATTCCAGCCGGAAATCAGTGATACAGTTGCCGTTCGGGCACGGTTGGTCGCGACGGACGACCCAACCATAACCTTCGTGCTTCTTATCATTTTCCATTTTGCCATCGACCAGCGCCTGCGCATTGCTCGCATAAGGATCAGACGCGGCGAAGGTCTGCCAGGGGTAGGAAATGGACTGGCCGGGTGCACCGAACCATGCACCAGGTTCACCAAAAATATCATTCACATAATTGGGATCATCACCATGCTGGTGATCGTAGTGGCACTTCCGCACTGGGTCGACCAGTGTGTGCCACTGAACGCGATTATGCTCTTCTGCCGTACACTGACGGTCATACATGCCACTGTTAATGTCATTTTGAATCTGATTCAGTGCGTTAAGGTTAATACCGACTTCAGTACCAAAGCCCTGGCCTACACCCAGGCCAGATGAGCTTTGCGCGCTCAATGATGACCCTGTAATAAGGATTATCACGACCAGCAGCAGATTAATCTGCCAGCGCTGCAAAAACCGTTTTCGTAACAAATAACCCCACATCATCTTGTAACCCTCCTAGGCCAACGATGGCTCGCAAGATAAGATTGTTAAAAGCTTGTCTTGCGCAGTTCACACAACAATACATTTACGTTTTTGAGAATACAACGTTTATGCATAGCACCTAAGTACTAAAAGAAACGGTATTTAGTATCTAAGTACTATAAATTTTTTAATTCTACGTAAATTTTTTCTAACTTTATCAATGAACCACAAACATGAGACAATGCTTTACGCGCCAACATTAATGCTTTCTGAGAAGCGATTCCGCCTCTCGACACGGCCTCGATTGTGATGCATAGCACACGCCCTATCCCCATGCTAAAATAGAGTTCTAATCACCCACCATCTGACAGGACACGACTGTATGACCCAGACCGACTTTCTTTTTCGTGGCGATTTGACGGAACTGGACCCGGATGTCGCCCAGCTTATTGAGCATGAAACCGCCCGTCAGGCCCGCTACCTGATCCTTATCCCCTCCGAAAGCACAGTTCCTGCTGCGGTTCGTGAGGCGCTTGGCTCGGCTTTTCATAACATCTATGCGGAAGGCTATCCGCTGGATGAAACACGCCAGATGACCGAGGCCGAAATCCTCGATTACAACACCCGCCTACCCGAGTACCGGCGCTTCGCGGATAAGCGCTACTATAAAGGGACGGAATACGCCAATATCATCGAGGCGCTGGCGCGGCGGCGGGCAGCCGAGTTATTCGCCACCGAGCAGTACCCACCTGAAAAGCTGTTCGTGAATGTGCAGCCGCTTTCGGGCGCACCCGCCAACAATGCCATTTACAGCGCGCTGCTCAGTGTGGGCGATACGGTGATGGGCATGGACCTGATTCAGGGCGGTCACCTGACTCATGGCAGTCCGGTGAACCGCAGCGGGATCAATTACAACATCGTCAGCTACGGCATTAATCCCGAAACCGGCAAGCTGGATTACGACGAGATCATGGCGCTGGCTTTGGAACACAAGCCGAGGATGATCATCGCCGGTTACAGCAGCTATCCTTTCGCGCCGGACTTCCACAAATTCCGTGAAGTGGCGGATGCTGTCGGTGCTTATCTCATGGCGGATGTCGCGCACGTGGCCGGTTTGGTGATCGCAGGGGATTATCCGAATCCGGTGGGTGTGGCCGATGTCGTGAACTTCACAACGCACAAGACCCTCGGTGGGCCGCGCGGTGCGGTCATTATCACCCATCGGGCAGACATCGCCTCAAAGGTGGATCGAGCAGTCTTCCCCGGTGAGCAGGGTGGGCCGCATATCAACACCATCGCAGCCCTGGCGGTCGCGCTGCGGCTGGCACACACCGAGCAGTTCTTGGAGTTGCAGCATCAAACGCGCATCAATGGTGAACGGCTGGCGCAGAAGCTGGCCGAGCATGGGCTGACCATTCCCTATGGCGGTACCGATACCCATTTGCTGGTGGTGGACTGTAAATCGGTGGTCGGGCCAGATGGCACCGAACTCAGCGGCGATATGGCGGCACGCATCCTCGACCTGACCGGCATTGTCCTCAACCGGCAGACCATTCCGGGAGACACGAGCGCGCTTCGGCCTTCAGGCATTCGCATCGGCACGCCGTGGATTACACAGCGCGGATTCAAGGAGGCCGAGATTGACCGGCTGGCGGAAATTATCGCAACCGTGCTCAAAGCCTGTGTTCCCTTCAGTTATGCAGGCAGACGCCGCCCCGAAGCACGCGCCAAAATCGACTTCGATACCCTGCAGTGGGCAAGGCTGGCCGTGCGTGAACTGGCGGAGAGTGTGGGTATCGACACCGATGCCGAAGCCGAGGATTACCCGCACTTCCACTATATGGATACCGATGAGGCATCACAGGGCTGGCAAACACTGACTGTTCGCGGCCCAGAAGCAGCCGCATTCTTGCAAACTGCCCTCACCAGCGATGTTTCGGCACTCCAGCCGGGCCAGCAGCAGGCGACATGGCTGCTGAACATGGATGGGTCACCCATCTCGCGCGGCGTACTGGAAGCGACTACGGATGGTTACCAGCTCCACCTGGAACAAAACATCCAGCGCGCGGCGGCCTGGCTGCGCAGCCTTTCCGATGGTTTTGTCCTGTTCGACCCCATCGATGTCTATGCGAAAGTCCCTGGTCCGGTCGATGTCGAGAGCAGCGGTGCAGCCAATCCCGGCCAGTTCAACGTGGATGTCAAAGGTGGTTGGACAACCGAAGGGTATGCCGCCAAAGCCTACTTTATCGGCATCAACGGCAGCGCCTACGCTGGCCCACAGCAAGACCCCCTGCCTGCTTTCGAGTGGAATGAGCCTGAAAACGCCGACCTGTTGACCACCCCCCTGCACAGTCTCCATCAGGAACTGGGTGCCAAGATGGTCCCCTTTGCCGGTTACGATATGCCGGTCTGGTACAGCTCAGTTACCGAAGAACATCTGGCGGTGCGCAATGCAGCCGGTGTTTTCGATGTCACGCATATGGGCGCGTTCGACGCCAGCGGCCCCGGCGCAGCCGAATTTCTGGATACGGTCACCACCAATGAAGTCAGCAAGCTGGCAGTCGGGGAATCTCATTACACCTACCTGCTGGATGTCAATGGCATCCCCATTGACGATTTGATGATTTATTATCTGGCTGAGGATCACTATTTGCTGGTGGTCAATGCCTCCAACAACGACAAGAACTGGGCCTGGCTGAACGCGGTCAAAAATGGCGAAGTGATGATCGACGCCCATGATCCAGGGCGACGCATCAGCGGTGGAGATCGCTTTACCCTGCGTGATCTGCGCGCGGCATCCTCTGGTGGCGACCAGCGCGTGGACATCGCGCTGCAAGGTCCCAATAGCCTGAATATTCTGCTGGGACTGGAAGGCAGCGCAGACGAGAAGGCGGCGGTGAAAGCCCTGCCCTGGGCTGGGGTTACACACGCCACACTCGGCGGCTTCGACTTAATCGTGTCGCGCACAGGTTATACCGGCGAGCGGACCGCTTTTGAGTTGTTTGTACATCCTGATCAGGCAGCCGCCTTGTTCAAAACATTGGTGGAACAAGGTGCAGTCCCCTGCGGGCTGGCGGCACGCGACAGCCTGCGCACGGAAGCCGGGCTACCATTATACGGACACGAGCTGGAAGGCCCGCTCGGTCTCAACCCGGCGGATGCGGGATTTGGCACCTATGTTAAGCTGTGGAAACCGTTTTTTGTGGGCAAAGCGCCCTATATCATCCATGAAATAGAGCGCGACGCGGAAATCATCCGCTTCCGCATGGATGCGAAAAACGCCCGCCCACCACACCAGGGCGACCCGATCATCGACTCACGCGGGCGCGTGGTCGGCATGGTCAGCAGTTGCAGCATCGATAGTGACGGCTACCAGCTCGGACAGGCATACCTCAAAAAGGAGTTCGGTGACGAGGGCACGCCACTTGCCATCTTCGCCGGATCTGCACGTGCGAGAAATGGCAAAAATCCGGGTGAGCTAAAACTCGGTGATCGCGTTCCCATGCCAGAGTCCGCAGCAGTACTCAGTCGTTTCCCAAAGGCAAAAAAGCGGTAAAATAAGCTCAAGGGGTACAACAAATTTTTGTTGTGCCCCTGTTTTTTTAGACGAAAGTGAAAACAATGTTTCGTTTAACGGCTTTTTACCTCTTTTTACTACTTCTACTCTCCCCGCTACCGGTAGTCCACGCCACCGAAGCGGTGGTCACCGACTGCACAACCTACGGCCCCGGCTCCGGCACATTGGAAGATGCACTTGCCACCGGCGACACGATCACCTTCGCTTGCAGCGGCACCATCATCGTACCCCTCATCACTATTGCTACGAGTACCACGATTGACGCAACCGGGCAGACAGTTATCCTGAGCGGCAATGACAGTAATCCAATTTTCTCGCTGTACGGCATAGATGAATGGACCGTCACACTTACGCTCATCAATCTCACACTCACAGATGGTTACACCCCAGGCAGCGGAGGTGCGATTATTGTCCGGTGGAACAAGTTGGTGTTGCAAGATACCTTCATTCGGGACAGTTATGCAGCAGAGCATGGTGGCGCAGTTTCCGTTATTAAAGGCGTTTATGGCGGTGGAGGTGTTGACATGATCGGCGGTGGCCTGATCAACAACAGCGCAGGCAACCAGGGCGGCGCGATTGCTACAGACTACGGTTATATTCGTGTCAAGCATACAGTCATCGACCATAATAGTGCACTCTACGGCGGCGCCTTTTATGCGGATGGTTTTATACGTGCGACCGACAGCACCTTTAGCAATAATGAAGCCAATAAGGGTGGTGCAATCTATAACTTTGCTTTTTGGGGCGGTGGTATCGTAGAGATCACGAACAGCACATTTAGCAACAACCGTGCAGTTGGTGAAAACAGCCAGGGCGGTGCGCTTTTTCAGAATGTATCGGACAATCAGTATTATATTTTCAGTTCTACCTTTTATGGCAATAGCGCAGATGAAGGTGGGACCGTATACAGTGCTAGTGCAAGCACTGTATATCTCATCAACAGCCTGATTGCCGCCAGCACGGGTGACGACTGCGCTGGAAAGCCACATCACTACGTATCGCGGAATTCGTTAGCTACTGGACTCTGCGGCACGGAGGCGCCTACAGGAATCGACCCGGTTTTGCAGGATAATGGCGGCCCCACCATGACTCATGCCCTGCTGGAAGGCAGCAACGCCATTGATGCCAACGCAGTCTGCCCGCCTTTCTTTGCCGATCAGCGGGGTATGGTGCGCCCGGCAGACGGAGACGGCGATGGGCAGGAAGTTTGTGATATCGGTGCCTATGAATACGGCACTGCCTCTGGTGCACCTTTGCGTAATCACTTTACAGCCCCAGATTACGATCCAATCACCCTGACCTGGGGCGCAGTGGATTGGGCCATTGCCTATGAAATCGAGATCAGTCGCACACCAGACTTCAGTGATGTCATTAAAAATTCAGTCGCCACAGCGGATACACTTGAATTACAACTTAATTCTGGCCCCGACGGTATCAACAAAAATGGGCCTTACTACTGGCATGTCCGGGCGCAGCGGCCCGACCAGAGTTGGGGCGAATGGAGCGCAACCGACAGCTTCATCGTGGATGTAAACAGTCGCTACTGGTTTTTCTGACCGGCATAGGGCAGGCGTGGTGTAATCACCGATAGAAGCGCCACTGAACAGCTTTATACTTAAAATAAACCCTGTGAAGGAACCTATCCGATGACCCGACGCTGTTCGATATTGCTGCTTTTGAGCCTGTTGCTGGTGATCTCCGTACCGGCTTTCGCGCAGGAAGGTGTTGTACTGTTCGCGCGGCCAGCAGCGCCCTGAATGTCCGCAGCGGCCCCGGGCTGGATTACACTATACGTGGCGTGCTTTACGCACCCTATTCACTGAACGCCACCGGACGCAGTGATTTTGATCCAGGCCGTTACTGCCAGGGAGGTCGCAGTGATGAGGATATGTGGCTGCGGGTGCAGTTCAATGAATTGGAGGGGTGGGTTGCTCGCTGCGCGGCGCAGATCAATGGCGAGGTTGCCGCACTGCCGGTCGTAGCCCCGGTCTATCCTGAAGTCGTCACGTCGCCATCCGACGATGAGGCGGAGCAGCGGCCCCGTTATCTGCGTACATTCCGTCTCTACGATCCCGACCGGCTGGTCATCCACACCGGCGCACTGGCTCACCTGCGGTCAGAACCGAGTCTGGATGGCGAGCTTCTGGGGACAGTAGCCGCTTTTCAGCCTGTCTTTTTCGTCGCTTACAGCGAGGGCGGTGGTTGGGTCGAAGTGGAATTCGGCCAGTACACAGGCTGGATTGCCCGGCACCTGCTGGTCATGCCTTAGCGCGGCGGCGGTTGCGGCTGACCACCAGCAGAATACGGTCGTGCCGCGCGAAAATCACCAGCGTATCCCCGGCCTGCACCCGCAGTTCGCGCGGAGGCTGCACATCAACCTCATCACCGCGGCCATGCAGCACAATATCCATGTCGTTATCCGATTGCAGCGTGCCGACAGTCTTACCATCCATGAACGACCCTGGCTCAACCGTCAGCCGGATCATGCTGTACTCGGAGCCATTCACCAGCAGCGTTTGCGTGATCTCAACCCCAACCGCCGCCCCAGCGAACACGGGCGCGGATAGATCGGACGAGCTGAGGATGGACTGGACGTTGAAAAACTGGCGCATCTGCTTGCTGTACTGGTCATCCCACATGCGCGCCACAATCCGCACATCCGGATTCATATCGCGGACTTTCATGATTGCTTCGATGTTCACATGATCGTTGCCGATGCAGGCAACAAATGCCTCTGCATAGCGCAGTCCGGCTTTTTCCAGCGTCCCGGTCAGTCGCCCATCCGCCACAATGAGCGGTACATCCAGGCCTTTCAAGGTCTCCGGCACACCGGGGTCCGGGTCATTATCAACGACCACGACATCAAAGCTCATGTCTACCATTTCCTGGACCACCCGCATCCCCACGTGGCCCGCGCCAAAAACAATAATGTGATTCCGATACGTCAAAGCCACAGCCTCCTGCCACGCATTTTGCCGTTCACCACGAAAGAAGAACAGGCGCACAAAGTCTGCCGCGCCCATGCCGATCAGAAACACAAAAACTGGCGGCAGCAGATACCAGAAGAGAATCAAATACCACTCTGGCGGCGCGGTCTCTGGCGTTTCCAGGATCATCAACTGCACCATAATGTAGGGGCGGTCAATGAACGCAATCGTCTCGCCACGCGCCAGGTAATACAACTCGCCGTAGAGGAAACCGCCAACCATCGTCACCAGCAGAAAGCCCAGAATCGAAACTCTGAACTCACGCATCAGCGCCCTGGTATCATGCCAGATCGCCCGCCCCAGATGAACCACATTGCGCATCCGCCGCCGCGCCTGGGGTGTAATTAATCCTGAACGAAAACCCACGATATGAACCTGTGTAATCCGTATACAGCTTTTATTCTACTGATTCTTGTGAAGCGTGCAGCGAATAGGCCTTGCATTTTTACGTTTGTAATAAAAAACCCCGGTCGGCTTTACGCGATCCGGGGTCAGTCTTTGAAGTCCTGGGATCAGTCGTCAGCCAGGCTTTGCATCACTGGCGCGCAGCACAATACCAGCTGCTTGGCCGCGCGCACCTCGTCCAACCGCGAGACAGGTGTGATATGCGGTGCGCTCTTGAGCAGTTCAGGATCGTCCTTGGCTTCCTGCGCAATCTTCTTCATGGTATCGATAAAGAAGTCGAGCGTGGCCTTGGTTTCGGTCTCGGTCGGCTCAATCAGCAGCGCTTCGTGAACAATCAGCGGGAAGTAGTTCGTCGGCGGGTGGATGTTGTAATCCATCAACCGCTTGGAAATATCCAGCGCGTGGACATCATCCACTCCATCAAAATGCCCTTCCAGCACGAATTCATGCGCGCAGATACGCGGATAGGGAATGTGATAGGTGTCTTTCAGACCGGCACGGATGTAATTGGCATTCAACACCGCATAACGTGTGATGTCTTTGATGCCGCTATCGCCATGAATGCGGATATAGGTGTAGGCGCGGCTGTGCATCCCAAAGTTGCCGTGGAATGCTTTCAGCCGTCCGATTGATTTTTCCGGCATTTGCAGACCATACAGCGGCGCTTCTTCATCATCGGTGGCCTCTTCGAGAATCACCGCGATCGGACCAGGGAGGAATGGCTTGAGCTTGTCGTTCACGCCGACTGCACCACTGCCGGGACCACCGCCACCATGCGGCGTGGAGAAGGTCTTGTGCAGGTTGTAATGCATCACGTCGAAGCCCAGTTCACCCGGCTTGACCACGCCCATCAGCGCGTTCATGTTCGCGCCATCCATGTACATCAGGCCGCCGCAGTCATGCACGGCCTCAATCACATCGAGGATATGACTCTCGAACAGGCCAAGCGTGCTGGGGACGGTGATCATCATACCGGCCACGGTATCATCGCAAGCGGCTTTCAGCGCTTCCAGATCGACATCACCATGATCATCCGAAGGCAGTTCAACCACCTCATACCCGGCCATCGTCACCGTCGCCGGATTGGTGCCATGCGCG
Source organism: Anaerolineae bacterium (assembly GCA_019912985.1). Taxonomy (GTDB): domain Bacteria; phylum Chloroflexota; class Anaerolineae; order Aggregatilineales; family Phototrophicaceae; genus JAIOHN01. The sequence continues at coordinate 17,086 of JAIOHN010000919.1, forward strand.
CTGTTGGGAACCAGAATTTTGGTGCGCTTGGTATCACCGCGATCCAGATGATAGTTGCGGATCATCAATATTCCGGCGAACTCGCCCTGAGCACCTGCCGCTGGCACCAGACTCACCCCATCAAAGCCGCTGATTTCGCCCAGCCACTGCTGAAGCTGATACATCAGCGCCAGTGCGCCCTGGGAGCCATCCACATCAGTCAGTGGATGCAGCTGCGCAAAGCCTGGCAGCCGGGCCATATCTTCGTTAATGCGCGGGTTGTACTTCATCGTGCACGAGCCAAGCGGGTAAAAGCCTGTGTCGATGGAGTAGTTTTTCTGGCTGAGATTGGTGAAATGCCGAATCACCTGAAGTTCGCTCACTTCCGGCAGTTCCAGCTCATGACGCAGCAAGTCGGCAGGCAGATCGCTCTCCGGCACATCGCAGTCCGGCAGCAGCACACCGCGCCGCCCTGGTTCGCTGATTTCATAAATCGTCGGCAATGTCACGATTTGATCTCTCCCAGAACTTCTACGACCGCGTCGATCTCGTCTTTGGCGTTCATCTCGGTCACGCACAGCAGCATATGATTTTTCAGATGAGGATAATCAGCACTCAGATCATAGCCGCCGATGATGCCCTGCTCCAGCAGCGCCTCGTTGATCTCACTCACCGGGCGCGGGCATTCCACGACAAATTCGTTGAAGAATGGCTTACTCATATCCACGCTGTAGCCATCCAACGAGTCAATCTGTTTGGCGGCATAATGCGCCTTGTGGTAGCACAATTCGCCGACCTTACGCATCCCATATTTGCCCATCAATGACATATAAACCGCCGCTGCCAGCGACATCAGACCTTGATTGGTGCAGATATTGCTGCTGGCTTTCTCACGGCGAATGTCCTGTTCACGCGGGCGCAGCGTCATCACATAGGCACGCTTGCCATCCTGATCAGTCGTCTCGCCGATGATACGCCCCGCGATCTTGCGCACATAATCATTCTTGATGGAGAAGTAGCCCAGGTAAGGCCCGCCGAATCCCAGCGGAATACCCAGCGTTTGCCCTTCCCCTACGACAATATCCGCACCCAATTCGCCAGGGCTTTTCAGCAGGCCCAATGCCAGCGGATTCGCCACAAATACCAGCAGCGCCCCCACGGCATGAACTTTTTCCGCCAGCGTGCTGAGATCATCAATTTGCCCGAAGAAGTTGGGATACTGAACCGCCAGCATCGCGGTGTTGTCGTCCAGCATATCAATCAGATCGCTGATGCTGGCACTACCGTCATCACCCACAAGCTTGATGGGCCGTCCCTGATGATAAGTGCGCACCACCTCACGGTACTGCGGGTGAATCGCCGGGCTGAGGATCACCTTGCTACGCTTGCCACGTCCGACATCATAGGCCACCGTCACCGCCTCGGCCAGGCTGGTCGCCCCGTCGTAATGACTGGCGTTGGCCGCATCCATGCCGGTGAGCGCACACATCATGCTCTGATATTCAAAAATCGCTTGCAGCGTACCTTGACTTAATTCTGGCTGATAGGGGGTGTAGGCGGTGAAAAACTCGCCGCGCCGCAGGATATGATCGACCGCCGAAGGGATAAAGTGATGATAAGCACCGGCTCCCCGAAAGATCGCAAAATCCTGCGCATGATCGTTGGCTTCGGATAGCGCCAGCAGCTCCGCCGTGACTTCCATTTCGCTCAAGGGTGCGGGCAAATCAAGCGCCGGGAAACGATGCGATTCCGGCACTGCCTCAAACAAATCCTCAAGCGTACCGACTCCAATTGCCGAGAGCATCTGCTCCCGTTCTGCTTCTGTATGGGGTATGTAACTCATAGGCTTTTACGCACTGCCCCTAACGACTCTCGCAGAATTCTGCGTAAGCGGCAGCATCCAGCAGTGCGTCAGCCTGGGAGGCATCATCAATTTTGATCTTGACCAGCCAGCCACCCTCAAATGGGTCGGTGTTCAGCACTTCTGGCTCATCAACCGCCGCATCATTCACAGCGGTGACAGTTCCACTAACAGGCATGGTCAGGTCCGACGCTGCTTTCACCGATTCAACTACCCCAAAAGACGTGCCTACCTCGAACGTATCACCCACCGAGGGCAGTTCCAGGAACACAATATCATTCAGCGCATCCTGCGCGTAATCTGTGATCCCGACTGTCCCGGTGTCACCTTCAATAAGCAACCACTCATCCGTTTTCGCATATTTCAAGTTATCCGGTACTTTCCACGTGCCCATATCAACCTCCTGAGGAATATAAAAGAGCGCACAAGCTTGTGATGCTGTACGCCCTGTTGGTGTTGAACCTCCAGAGTAGCCCATGTGCGAATCCTGTGACCTGAGAGTTTCGCAGCCAGTCCAGCAAAGCTGGCTGCTTGCCCCTTCGGCGTTTCACAGCACCTGTGAAAGCTCTCTCCACACATGGTTTCTCTATTCTTCGTGTTAGATTGTATAACAGCTTCACCCAGATTGACAATGTGCCACACGTCAAAATCATTCCACGAAATGTGAAAAATTTACTTGTTTTACGGTTCTCAACTTCATATTGATCCACTAGCCTTTAGAATGTTTATAACCAATAATTACGGGGTAGTGAGCAGAATAAGTGAGTGATTTAAAACCAGAAGATGTCACCATCGTCCTGGGGAGGCGAAGTCGAATCCTTTACAGTGTGATCAGTTCCCCCATAAAGGGCGCAGTGGTGTCTGTGATCGTTAGCTTGACGATTGTATGGCTTATCCATGTGATCGCAGGATCGCCCCTGGGACCCACAGCGATCTCTTTTACGATTCCCACGGCAGCGATCCTCGGCTTTGTCATGACACATCTTACGCGCATGCATATCAACACGATCCATAAACAGATGCGCGAACTGCGACGTCTTAATCATGAACTGGATCTGTCTGCACAGATAGTCGCCAGGCAGACTGCACAGATTCAAGAAAGTGAAGCACGCTATCGCAGCGCCATTGACGGCAGCGGTGAGGTGTTCGTGATTGTAGCGCTGACAGAGGAAAACGATCAAAGTGACTTTCGCCTCGTAGACCTGAATCCACGGGCAGTGGAGATCCTACACCAGCCGCGCGAAGCCTTGCTGGGCCAGAGCATAGAAATGGTACTGCCTGAGACGATGATCGAGAAATTCATCAACCGTTGTCGTCAGGTGATGGATATGGGCAGTGCGGCGCGTTTCAATTGTGAAGGTGAAAACGTAATTTGGGACTGCCATTTCATTCCACTGGGTAACAGTATTGCCATTCGTATGGAAGACATCACACTGCGTCTCCAGGCCGAGGAAAACATGATTAACCTGGAGCTTGAAAAACAACGCAGTGACCTCTTGCGGCAGTTTGTGAGCGACACCTCGCACGACCTGATGACTTCCATCACCATTGCCCGGACCAGCCTGCACCTGCTGCAAAAATCACCCGATTCTGACCGTGCCGAGCGTTACAACATTCAGGCGAACCAGCAGATTGATCGTCTGCAGAAGATGATTCAGGACATGATCATCCAGGTAAAACTGGATAACACCCAAGGCACTTCCATTAACCGGGAAGCGACATCCCTGAACACATTTTTGCGCACTCTCTTCGAGAAATTTGAGCCAGTGGCGACCGCTCAAGCAAAGACCATCAACTTACAGTTAGACGACGATCTCAGCCTGTCACTCGATCAGCCACATATGTACATGGCGTTTTCCAATCTCATGGAAAACGCCTTGAATCACACGCCTCGTGGGACCACCATCACGATCAACACACGTTTGCACAATCAGGAAGCGGTGATTGAAATCTGTGATAACGGTGATGGTATTGATCCTGATATTCTGCCTAAAATTTTCGAACGCTTTTATCGAGCAGCGCGACACCGACCAACCATCGGCGGGCATGGCCTGGGGTTGTCAATCGCGCGAGCTGTGATCGAAAAACATGAAGGTCGCATCGAGGCCGAAAACGCAGCGGGTGGGGGCGCGGTTTTCCGCGTGTTTCTGCCACTTCATACTGCCGAACTCATCAGCAGCCCTGTTTAACCACACTCCCTATGCTTCATCTGTGAACGACGTTGATTCAAGCCGTGGAGTCTAACTTTGCTTTTTAGCATCTTCGATGATGCTCTTCAGCTTCGGTACAACATCTTCAGATGAAACACCAATATCCTCAATCGTTCCTGAACTAATGTTAACTGTTTCGATTCCATATGAGGTATCTGCTTTGCATCGCAAAAGAATCTTGGTCTGACTGCCAGGTAATTGTAAAACCAGCGCAGTATGGGACTGATTCAGCGACACATTTTGGAGTTCAGGAAGTTCTTTGATCTCAGAAATAAGCTTTAGCATACCCTTTGCATGAATAGCATACCGTTTTGAATTATCATCGGTTGCTTCTTGCGTTTCCTGATACATCGCAGTATACATTTGAGTAAGGTTATCCCAAGTAACTAACATGTCACTCCTCTTATGCAATCTGCCTCTCGACAAAACATAATTTGAGGTCAAAAGACAGAATCCAGTAGGGATAGACCCTCTCCGTCTGATGTCATATCAAACTAGAATTTCGCTAACACCTGTCGCAGTTGGTCCAGCGAGGCATTGCCACCAGAGCAGATAATCGCCACCTTCTTCCCCACCAGCGACTCACGCAGTTGGTAGGCGGCGGCCAGCGCAGCGGCACCTGCCGCTTCACCCAGGGTATGTGCGCGTTCCAGCAGCCACACCATTGCCTGTTCAATCGCGGCGTCGCTGACCAGCACAAAATCGTCCAACTGGTCACGCAGAATAGATTGTGGCAGCGCAAAAGGAGTGCCAGTCGCCAGTCCTTCGGCAATCGTTCGATTTGGCGCTTCCACCAACTTCCGCTGTCGCCAGGATTCATAAGCGGAAGGCGATGCCTCGGACTGAACCCCAATCACCTGGATATTCTGATTGATGGCATGGGCAGCGATAGAAGCGCCTGCCGCACCGCTCCCGCCACCGATTGGCACGATAATCGTATCCAGATCTGGCTGATCTTCGAGCATTTCCAGTGTATAAGTCCCCACACCAGCAATCAGCAGCGGCTCATCCCCGGAATGCACATAACGATAACCATGCTGCCGGGCCAATTCCTCACAGTATTCACGCGCCTGGTCGAATCGCGCCCCATGAAAAATCACTTCCGCGCCCATAGCCTGCATGGCGGCTACCTTACCGGGATTGGCATTCTCCGGCACGACGATTCGCACGGTGACGCCGAACAACTTTCCAGCAAAAGCAATCGACTGACCATGATTGCCTGTCGAGGCGGCGATCAACCCACGCTGGCGTTCTTCTGAGTCCATCTGAGAGACAAGGTTGACACCACCACGCACTTTAAACGCGCCGACAGGTTGGTAATTCTCGTGCTTGACGTAAACTGTCGTCCCGATGAGATCATTCAAGCCGGGATAGCTATAAAAAGGGGTTGGGCGCAAATAAGGGCGAATTTGACGCTGCGCCACCAGCACGTCACGAAAATCAGGTGCTTGCATCAGGCATCCGCCTGGACTGGCAGCCAGTCATACAACGCCTTACAAGTTGATGGCGTCAGCAGCAGGTTGATGCTCAGGTGTCCAGTGGCATCAGCAGCGATTGTGGGGCGCAAAATCAGCGAGCCATCCCCCTGCAACCCCATTGCCAGATAGGCTTGCGAAGTTCCTACTTGACGGGTCGTTTGCAACCCCTGCACCGGTTTCAACCGTCCTAGCAGCCGCTCCAATTCCTCAAAACGCGGACGCAGTGCAATTTCCAGCGGCCCAAAGCTGGCCGAAATCGCAATATAAGCGCCCTCCCGGCGCATCGAGATCATAGGGCTGTTTGGATGTCCCTCTGCTGACAAGCTCATGACACCACTCTCAGGATCAACCTGGATTTTGTCCAGTGTTTGAAATTGTCGCATTGTAAGCTTCCTCCTGGTATGTGGAGCGAGTATAGCACATTCCCTACAAAAAAATGGGTGTCAAAAAAAGGTGACAATCATCACTGACATTTGAGCTGATTGTCATGGCCAGATGCGGAAGATCGCGTTAACATAGTGGGGGTACTATCACCTAAAAGCAAAATTTAAATATTTTGGGCATTCATCAAGGGCATCCCCATATGAGGAAATCAGTATATCTCCTATCCGTGATCCTTGTCGTTGCACTGGCTGCGTGTGGTCGCGGAGAAGTCGTCATTCCTGTTACCCCAACTGTGTTTGTCCCCTCTGGCGCAGCGACATCAACAGCTCAGGCTGTAGCCGATGTTACTGCGACCGCCCAGGCTGTTGACGCACCACCTACCACTGAAGCCGTGCTTGGTGAGGGAGACGCAGCCGCAGGACAGGTACTCTTTAACACCATGCAATCGCAAGTTGGCTTTGCCTGTGTGACCTGCCACCACACTGATTCTGAGGCACGTCTGATCGGCCCTGGCCTCCAGAACATCAGCGAACGTGCAGCGACACGGGTCGAGGGTGAGAGCGCAGCAGAATACATCCATAACTCGATCGTGAATCCGCAGGCGTTTGTGGTTCCGCCCGATGCCGGTGGCCCCTATCCTGAAAATCTGATGCCACAGGTATACGCTACACTATTTACGGAGGAGCAAATCAACGACCTGGTGGCTTACCTCTTGACACTCTGATCGATCCGACCATGCAAGGAGGAGGACAAAATGGAACAGACATCGCCTGAGATTCCGGATACTGAGAGCAACGAGCAAGGGCCACAGATGGAAGCATCATCAGAAGAACATGAAAAGGAATTTATTCCAAAGGGCGCGTTTTACTTTGTGCTGCTTCTGATCGCTGGCTACGCAGTTTATTTCTTCCTGATCTGGTACGAGATTGTGATCCTGCGCGGTGGGGGCGCTTAGTCCAATGCACGTCGATCGTTTTGAACGTTACTGGCTCATTATCATCGCGGCGGTGATGGGGGCATTTTTCGCAGCGCTGCTGGCCGGAGCACTCATCTTCGGCGTTCGGCTGCCCAGCAACCCCACACAATATATCAATCCCCTGGCCGTGGATGAAGAATTTCCGGAGCCGGGTTTACGCGATATGGGCAATGGTCAGTACACCGTCTATATCCTGGCGCAGATGTGGCGCTTTGATCTGGGTAGTGATGAGAAAGATGCCGACGGCAACGATGTCATTCGTGTCCCGGCGGGTTCGCAGGTGACGTTTTCCATCACCAGCCGTGATGTCACGCACGGCTTCATTATCGAGCGGCACAACGCCAATATCGAGGTTGTACCCGGCCATGTCGGCAATGTGACCGTCAAATTCGAGACCCCCGGTGAGTATCGTATGCTTTGCCATGAATACTGCGGCCAGGGGCATCATCGTATGCACGCCACGATCATCGTTGAAGAATAAGGAGTCTATTGGTTATGCAAGCGGTTCAATCCACTTCTCCAAAAAGTTCATCACCGGTGATTGAATTCCCGGCTTTTTCGATGCTGAAAAGTGAGCGGTCACTGATTGGCGTGCATATTCTGGTGGCGCTGATCGCCCTTTCGCTCGGTCTGTTGATGGGGCCATTTCAGGCCTTTCGGCGCGCGCCAGCGGTCACGCAGATGCTCAACGGCGAAGCCATTGGGATGCCGATCTTCAGCTACTATTATCA
>JAIOHN010000920.1 GCA_019912985.1 Anaerolineae bacterium
TGGTGACCGTGGCTGTTTGCGTGGGCGTATGGGTCGCGGTCGGCGTGTCACTGGGAGTATTCGTCGGCTCCAGGGTAAACGTGCCAGTGGGTGTGCTGGTCGGCGTTGCGGTGTTGGTCGCGGTGGGTGTATGGGTGGCTGTTGTCGTGACGGTTGGTGTGTCACTTGGTGTGGGTGTATCCGTCGCCAGTAATTCCGCAATCAGGGTGGGATTGGGCGTGTCGGTGCGAGTCGGTGTTGGCGACTGTGGCGGCGTGCTGCTGGCGGCCAGCGTGGGCGCGACCGTCGGCGTCACCTGTGGCACACCCAGATTGCAGCCCGTGAGAGTGGAGATCAGGATGCAGGCGAACAGGACGGCAAAGGTGGGTTGATGCTGTCGCTGCATGACGATCCCCGCTGCTAGCCTGACTGATCTTTGTTCATTATAAGACTCGTATCCGCAATCTGCCTATACGGTTGCTCTACGGTAATTCGCTTCTTACAAAACGGTCGGTTTCGCGTTATAATACAAACGTTCTGCAAACTGTTTTTGTACGCGAGATGATGACCCATAAACCAGTTGCAGCATCCACCAAACAAGTTTATGTTGCCGAATCTGTACTCGGCTTCCACAAGATTGGCATCAGCAAACACCCTGACCAGCGGATTGCACAGCTCAATGTGCCAGGGGTGATTGACCTGCGGCTGGTCCACACTTTCCCCGTGATGTTTGCCCACCGGTCTGAAAAGCTGCTGCATGATGCGCTGGCCGATTATCGCGTTAGCCCGGAATGGTTCAAGCTGCCAAATGAGGTCATGCGCGCCCTTTGTGAGTGTCGCGGTGAGCACGATATGCTGGCTTTTTGCGGCCTGATTAACCCATAGCGCCACATTGCTCCCGGTTGTTAATGGTATAATAGCGGCAAATAAGGCAAGGTGTGCATATGGCTGTTCAGCAAACGCTTTACACCGTTGAAGAATTTGAGGATATTCTCGCCCGGCCTGAAAATCGTGATCGGCTGCTTGAACTTGTCGATGGGGAGATTGTTGAGAAAGTGCCTGCCCAGAAACATGGGGTCATTGCCGGGAATGTCTTCGGTTTTCTGTGGAATCATTGTCGAATGACCGAACAAGGTAGGGTGGAACAGGAAGTTCGTCATCGCTTACCAGGGGATGAGCATAACGACCGTTTACCAGATGTATCGTATTATGCGGATGCCAGTAAACCGCTGGTAGAGCGCGGGCCCGTACCCTATTTCCCCGATCTTGCGGTAGAGGTTAAGTCACCCGACGATTCCTGGCCGGGGATGCGTGCCAAAGCGCGTTATTATCTGGACAATGGCTGCCGTATGGTGTGGTTACTTTATCCAGAAAAACAGTTGATATTTGTTTTAACCGCCGATGACGAGGATGTGCTCACCGCTGATGACAGTCTATCTGGTGGTGAGGTCGTTGCTGGTTTTAGTGTATTGGTGCGCGAAATTTTCCCCGCTTAATTTACCCATCCCTGCTCCTGCAACCAGAAGCGGATGCGCTGCGCGCTGACAGCGTGGCCGTTGGCATTGAAATGACCGTCACCGATGTAATACAACCGCTCATCAGGATGACTCAAAGCCCAACCGCTGAGTGCGTACGTCAGATTTAACGCCGGGATATTTGCCTGCGCCAGGAAGGCGTCGAGCCGATCGCCGGGTGTCAAAGGGTTCGCCTCGCGTATGAAGGGAAAGTTGACGACGGTCGTATCCCAATCGGAAACATGAACTGCCCGGCGGTCTGGAATCAAGATCACACCGAAGCGACTTCCCTGCGCCTGTGCCAGTGTCTGAAACTGGACAATCAAGGCTTCCGTAAGCGCCCAGGATTGCGACCACAGATTATCCTCCGGCAGGTACAGGCCGAGATCAACCGGATAAGCCATAGTCCGTGGTTCCGGTGTGGTCACGATTGGGGCGCTGGGTGTCGCGAACACTGGCACGGGTGTCTGGTGCTCGCTCATTCCGACCAGCCATGCCCAGGCAGGCGAATCGAAGCGCTGTGGATCGAGTGTCGGTGCCTGATGTATCTGCAAGCTGCCACTGTCGTCCAGCGTCAAAAGCGCCTGCGGTTGCTCCAGATACCCCTCTTCATGCTCGGTCAGGATGTAGGAATTATCCTTCAGGTCGTTCCCCAGATAGAACGACAGCAGGACAACATCTGCCTGAAAGCGCCAGCCAAAGGCGGCATAGAGCAGCAGCTCCTTGCTGGTGCCATAATCATCAACACTGAGATTGATGACCTCCACCTGACGAACAGAATCCGCATTCAGTTGTTGCTCGAGCAGATAGGGGAAGCCCTGTTCCAGCGGCACCTGCCAGCCCTGCGGAAACGAATCACCCACGATCAGAATCCGAAAGACGCCCGGCGCTTTTTCCAGGGTCAGCGGGGTATCATGCAAGCCGTAGTTGTTGAGTGAGATGAGGTTGTAAAACTCGCCAGTGGGGTAAATATCCCAATAGAAGTGGTCGCATGGGATGCGGTAATTATTATTCAGCGCGATGATGGTGGGGAGCCAATCCCCATCTGCCGGGACGCAATCGCTTGATTCGGGTATGAGCTCCGGGCGATTGATTGCCCGCAGCGCCAGCAGGCCGATCACCAGTGCGATTCCCACTCCAAACAGGGCCAGTCCCAGCCGTGGCAGCCATTTACGCATTGCTTACCGGATAATATATTCCTGCGACATGGGACCCATCAGGCCAGCCGAGTCCTTGGCAGCGATGGCAAGGCTGTAGAAATCCTCCGGCGTAAAGCGATCCCAGGTGACGCTGTTCACGCCCGGTTCGCTGATCTCAAATGACTGGTAGGTCAGGGTGTTGGGTGAACTGCGCAGGCCAACGATATAACCCGAAGCGCCGGAGACCGGTTCCCAGATCAATGTTCGCGCACCGTTGCCCGCATCACGCAGGGCGATGTTCTCTGGTGGGCGAGGGCCATCCGCCAGTGCGGTAATGGTCGCCAGAATCGTCTGAGTCGCGCGGGTCAGATAAACGCCCTGCACACCGTCAATCGTATCACGGTCGTTGTGCTGACGGCTGTAATCTTCTAGCGGCTGGATGAAACGCACTGCCGGGATGCCTGCGTCGCTGAACGATTGATGATCGCCATAACGGTTTTCGCGGTCCACCGCATCCTGAATCTGGATGCTCATATTCGGTGCATGGCGCAGTGCCATCAGCTCCATCGTTCGTGCCAGATGGCGTGAGGGAGAGTTGTTCGGCCCGGCGCTGTAGAGGCGAATGTTGCGGTCATCTACCGTGCCATCCTGCCCATAGTAGCTGCCGATGATGTCCATGTTGATCATGGCGGTAATATCCACGTCACGGGGCAGAAGATAGTTGTTAACAAAAGCGATGCTGCCCTGGCGGTTGATTTCCTCAGCGGCGAAAGCGACGAACATGATCGAGGCATGATGCTGGCGGGTGCTGAGAACCCGTGCCATCTCAATCAGCGCAGCGATACCGGAGGCGTTATCGTTCGCGCCCGGTGCATAGGCGCTGCCATCTTCAACATCAATCGAAATGCTGTCATAATGCGCGCCGACGACGATTACCCCGGCATCGGCTTCGGTGCCGCTGATGAAGGCCACGATGTTTCTCTGATCACTGGTGACATCCGCCCAGGTGACTTCAAACGGCTGAGGAAAAGCCGTTAGTCGTGCCTGAGAGCTGGTCACGATGTCTTCAAACTGCCCCATGACATAATTGTAGGCCGCGCCAATGCCCTGGTCGGGCAGATTCTGGACGGAATTGACATGCCGTGTGCGGAAATTCTGCAATGTATCGACATGCAGCATCAGCCGGTCAGTCTCAATCTGATTCATCAGGTTGAGCAAATTCGCATCCACCTGTGGCACACCGGCCACTGCCGTGGATGCGACCTGCGGCAGTTCTTCAGGGCTGAGGGTGGCATAACTGATGGTTGGCGGCGGCGTGCTGCTTGCTCTGGGAGCGATTGTGGGTGGTTCGCTGGTATTGGACAGGTTACATGCCAACAGCAAAAACAACATCCACAAGCCAAAGGCCAGTGATAGGAGGGAGGTGTGTCGCTTCATAATCTGCATTCTAGGACACTTCAGACGAGATGAATATAGTGTTTTTTGGGCTGTAGGTCAATCGTGGGCCAAGCGGTGACTGCTGGACGCAAACAGTGGGAGCAGAGATTTGATCTACTCCCGCCGGGGAAAATCGGACTGTGATGATCACTGGTTCAGTGGGCGGGTGGAGGGTTTGCCGGGTAATGGCTGCAAGCGGCTGGTCCCCGGCAGTGGCTGCAAACGCCCGGTCATGCGCCGCAGCGGTTTGGTTTCTTCCAGTTCTACGCCCCAGATGCGCGCGCTGTTATCGCCCGCGTCGTCGCTGCTGCCTTTGAGGATCGCATGGGTGTTGATTTTGCCGCTGCTGGAGGCCAGCCATTTCCCATCCGGGCTGAAGGCTACACACCAGACGCCTTCGGTATGGCTCTTCAACAGCGTAATCTGCTCCCCGTTGGTCAGGTCCCAGATGCCGATTGAGTTAAAGTCGCTGCGGCAGCTGGCAGCCAGGGTGCTGTCAGGATTAAATGCGATCATGCGCTCTTTAAAATCATAAAGCTGGTTCATGGTCGACAGGTCGAGAATCCAGCCATCAACAGCCAGCAAACGACCATCCGGGCTGAAGCTGAGATTCTTCTCGGTCCCGCATTTGAGCTGGTGCGCCTTACGCCCGGTGGAGACATGCCACAGGGTCAGGCTGCGTGGCGATTGCGGATCCCCCCAGGAGATGGTGGCGATGCGATCCCCATCGGGATGGAATGCCAGCCCACGCACCTGCGCCTGATGCTCAAAAGACGCGACCAGACGGCCTGTTTTCAGATCGCCCACATTGACCAGACCATCCATCCCACCAGATGCAAACAGGCGACCATCCGGGCTGAAGGCGATACCCGTGGTGCCATCACGGTGACCTTTCATATTGAGAACGGTCTTGCCCGTGTTCATATCCATGAAATTAATATCACGCCCGGCGATTGCCAGTGTGGAGCCATCCGGCTTGAAAGCCAGGTTCAAGGCGGAGACTTTGGCGCGTGCTTTCTGGCGTTTTTTCTCCACATCCCACAACGCTACGGAGTCAAGCATGGAGGAGATCAGGGTGCGGTTATCAGGGCTAAAAAGGATGCTGCGTACAGGGTGTTCATGTAGGAGCGCTGCCTGTTCTTTGACATTGACAGCATTTAATCGAGTAATGGCCGAAAACTCGCCAGTACCCGGCTTCTGTGATGTATACATTCCCCTCTCCCGAGGTTATTTACGTTTTTAACATTTATAACATCGGCAATTATACGTTGCCTATGGGACTTTTGGCATACTGTTACTATACTTGGGACGGTTTTTTAGCCCCACGGAACAGGAATTTGTATGCCACTCTTCGTAATTTTCATTTTTGGCGCTGTGGTGGTCGGTGCGGGGGCAATGCTGGCCCCGGCCCTGCCAACCAAACAGCCTCGCATTGGTCTTGCGGCGGCACTGGCGTTGGCGTTGGTCATTGGTGGCGCGTCGTTCATCTCGATGATTGTCGGATGGAACACGCTAGTCATTGATTATATTCTATTTGCTTTGATTACTGCCACATTTCTAGGTGGCACACTTTCCTATGGGCAGCAGCGTGCAGAGCGCCGGGGCGAAGAACTGCTCGATGCTGACCAGGGCTGGCCGGGGCCGCGTGACCTGTTGTTTTTCGGATTGGCGGTGTTGATTTTCGTGCTGCCAGCCATAACCGTGCCGGTGCCGCTGGATACGGATGCGCAGGGCTTTGGCTATCTGGCGTTAATGGCGCGGCTGGGCGGTGGTTTTGATAGTCTCGCGCCTTTCCACCCGGAAATTACCTATCTCTACACCCCTGGTTTTACGCTGCTCACCGCCTATCTCAGCCAGCAGTTGGGACAGGGGTTGCATGATATTCAACTCGGTTTGGGGGCGGTACTGGGCTTTTTGAGTGTGCTGCTGGCGTTTGATCTGGGCGCGGAAATGCGGGATAAGCGCCTGGGGCGGGCGATGGCACTGGTGATGCTGTTCGGGACGGGTTTGTTTCTGGCGTTTATGGATTCGCATTATACGGCGCTGCTGGGGTTGGTGTTCGCGCTGGCGTTTGTCATCTTCGCGCTGCGTTATCAACGCGATGGCATGGTGGTCGATGCCATCGGTGCCGGGTTGATGCTGGGTGCGGTGGTGTTATGTCACCCCGATACCACCATCATCCTGGCGCTGGGTTATGTCCCGTGGCTGCTGTTGATGTGGTTGGGCCAACCGCGCCCGACAGTCGGACGCTGGCTGGTGCTGGCGATTGGCGTGCCGTTGGTCGCCTTGCTCGGCATCGCGCCCTGGTTGATCAGTATCAGCGGTCAATTGGGCGGTGATATTGTCTCGCCCTTCGTGCGCGATGCCGGTTACTGGCGGCTGTTCGTGCTGTATCAGGGGGTGTGGTCGGTGCCGCTGGTCATCATCGGCGTGGTGGTCGGGCTGCGGCGGCGTGAACAGATGGCGCTGCTGGCGGTGGGCTGGTTAGTGATGATTCTGGATTTCACACTGCTCGGCCTGACGGAGACACTTTTCCCCTGGGTGCCGTTGTTCCGCTACGATTATCCTTTCAGCATTGGCTGGCATGGGCCGATTATCCCCTTCACGATTCTTGGCGGCTGCGGTTTACTCTGGTTGTGGGATCGGCTGGCAGAGGCTCGTTATGGCGAGGCGCTCCATCGTTATGCCTATGTGTTGATCGCGGTGCCGGTGGCGGTCGGGCTGCTGCTGTTTGCCGCCCGCGATCAGGTGCTGACCTTCAGCAAAGACCGGGTCGGCTTCTTTGGCGCGTTCGCGTCTGAGGCGGATGTGCAGGCGATGGAATGGCTCAAGGACAATACCGAGCTGGATGCACGGGTGCTGAATTTCCCTGGCACGGCCTTTGATAATTCGCATGAAGGCGACTGGGTGCCGGTGATTAGCGAACGCGACAGTGTCTATTATCGCTGGCAGCCGTTCTTTGAAGGCAATGAGGAGAGCCTCGCGGAGCAGGACCGGCTGCGTGCCTTCTGGGAAAATCCCGCCGATCCAGCCAATGCCGACCTGCTGGCCGAAGCCGGGATTGATTATGTCATCGTGCCGCAGATCGTGGCGCAGCCGGAGCAGTTTGAGACTGCCTGGCGCTGGAATCGACCGTTCGCCTGGGATTTGCCGATGGAGTCGGATGTAGCCGATGCGCCCTATCTGGAGCAGGTTTTTGAAGCGGATGGCGCGGCGGTTTATGCTGTGCAATAAATAAAACTTGCGCCGGGATCATCCGCTGACAATCCCGGCATAAAATTCTTTTTATAAGGAGATCATGATGCCCACCCAGTTTTTGATTACCGCACCACGGACGATTGAATTTCGCGAGTACGAAGAAAAACCGCTGCAACCGGATGAAATCCGCATCCGGGCGCTGGTCAGCGGCATCAAACATGGCACGGAGATGGCCTTATACCGGGGCAAGACCCCCTTTCTTGACCGGCGTTTTGATCCTGATTACCGGCTGTTCATGCCCCGTGAGGAAAATACCAGCTTTTATCCGATCAACGTGGGTTCCTGGCTGGTCGGCGAAGTGATCGAAACCGGCTCGGCGGTGACTCGCTTCAAAGTTGGCGACCGGGTACATGGCGAAATGTCTCACCGTCCGACTAATGTCCGCCCGGAAAGCACCGTGTTCCCGCTGAAATCTGGGATGAAACCGGAGCTGGCGGTGGGTACTGACCCGGCGATCTTCGCGCTGACGGCGGTTCACGATGCGCAAGTCAAGGTTGGGGATCGTGTGGTGGTGTTTGGGTTGGGCGCATTGGGGCTGCTGGCAATCCAGATCGCGCGGCTCAATGGTGCGGAGCAGGTGTTCGCAGTGGATTTGATCGAGAAGCGGCGTGAGCTGGCGCTGGAACTGGGCGCAGATGCGGCTTTCAACCCCACCGATGGTGATGTCGCACTGGCGATCAAAGATCAAACGGGGACCAAAGGCGTCGATGTCGCCATCGAAATCTCCGGTGCCTATCCCGCCCTGCAAAGCGCGATCCGCAGTATTCAGCCCGGCGGCACGATTGTCGCGGCCAGCTACTATGGCGGCAATGCCCAACTGGAACTGGGTGCGGAGTGGCATCACAATCGGCCCACCTTGATTTCCAGTATGCCAGTGTGGGGGATGCCGCACCGCTGCGCGCCCTTGTGGGACTTGAAGCGCGTGCAGGAAACCGCGCTGCGGTTGATCGAAAGCGGGCGCTTGCAGGTTGAGCCGCTGCTGACTCACCGTTATGCTTATGACGAGGCGGCTGCCGCTTACGCATTTATCGATAGTCACCCAGAGCAGACGATCAAAACGCTGCTGGATTATCCTGCTTAAACTAGACTGATGCATTCTACATCGAGGAGCAGTGCTATGTTTCGCAAATTCACCTGGATCGCTTTGCTGGTCATGGTCACGGCCTGCACCACTGGTCTGCCCAAAACACCCACACCTGAAGGTAGCGGTAGTAGCAGCAATGCAGCGGTGACTGCCAAACAGTATGACAGCCCACCTGAAATGCAGATTGACCCGGCCAAGCAGTACACCGCCCATTTTGTGACCAATCGCGGCGAGTTTGACGCTGAGTTATTTGCCGCAGAAGCGCCGATTACAGTCAATAACTTCGTCTTTCTGGTGCGGGATGGCTTTTATGATGGCATCAGCTTCCACCGTGTGATTAAGGAACCGGACCTGTTCATGGCGCAGGGTGGCGATCCCACTGGCACCGGCGGCGGCGGCCCTGGCTATCGCTTTGATGATGAACCGTCGGCGCTGGCACTGCATCACGACAGCGCGGGCATCCTGAGTATGGCGAACGCTGGCCCCAACACCAACGGCTCACAGTTTTTCATCACCTTTGTGCCCACGCCCTGGCTTGATGGTGTGCATGCAGTGTTCGGCAAAGTCATCGGCGATGGTATGGATGTGGTGAACCAGATCGAGCAGGGCGATATTATTCAAACCATCGAGATTATGGAAAGTGAGTGAGGATGATCGCCTGGGCGCATTGGTCGATCTGACTGAGGCGTTCGAGGAAGCGATACTGGATGCCGGCGCAGACGACACGGCGGCGGTGTGGATGGTTTATCTGCCGCTGCTGATCGATGCGTGGCAGCAATTCAAGGCCGACCCAGAACTCTATGACCTGCTGGCCGAGTGGCGCTATGGCGATCTGGTAGCACGATTCCGGCAGGGATTATAGAATGGATATATGTCAGGATTGGAGGACATCTATGCGCCGCAAATCACTCATTCTGCTTGTGCTCGTACTGGCGCTGCTGGGGGCTGCCAGCGCCTATGCTCAGGAAGACGAAAACCCCACCCTATATACTGTGCGTGCGGGGAATACACTCCCACAGATTGCTGAATTTTTTAATGTCGACCTGGATTGTCTGGCGGAGGGCAACAATATTACGCCCAGTGCGCCTGTAGTACCCGGTCAACAGCTCACTATATCGACTTCGTGCCCGCCTTACGCAGCGATGGCTGACCAGGGCGGTGGCTCCGATGCCTCCGAGATGATGGATCAGGGGGGTGGTACAGCGGCGACAGGTAATCGCGTCGCCGTAAATGGCGTTTATGTCGTCCAGCGCGGTGATAAGCTGGCACTGATCGCCCGTGATAACAACGCCTCGCTGACGTGCCTGGTGTATGCCAACAACATCTTCAACCCCGATCTGATTTACGTCGGCCAGACGATTTACGTGCCAGATGATTGCTCGGCTTATGATCAGGGCGGTGGTGATCCAGGAACAACGCTGCCCGGTGGTGGGCGGCAGGTCGTGTTGGAGACGCAACTGGGCCGCAAGGTCTACACGCTGCAAGCCGATGGTTCTTACATCGTGCGCCCTGGCGATATTCTCGACTTCATCGCGCTGGCGTTCAATGTCGATACGCAGTGCCTTGCGAATGGGAATCAACTGACGAACCCGTCCCGCTTGCAGCCCGGCCAGAGTTTGCTCATAACCTCTGGCTGCCCGCCGTGGTCCGGTTTGCCAGGGCCGACGCGCCGTTACGTGCAGGCCGTCGGCTAAACCACACTCATCAAAAAAGGGCTGGTGGATTGCCCATCAGCCCTGCGTCATTCCTCACTTCATCTGCATCGGCTTTTAGACCGAATGCAGCTTTTACACGCCGTGTTATTTGCGCAGCTCGCTCAACCGCTCATCGACACGCTTGCTGAGCTCGGAGAAATCTTTCTCCATGCGGCTAAAACGGCCCGATAGTTCTTGCTCGACATTGCCAAAGCGATCTTCCAGGGCGTGACCAATCTCATGACGCACCTGTTCGCCGCTGCGTGGTGCGAATAGCAGCGCCAGCACGGCACCGACACCCAGGCCAAACGCTAAAAAGAGGATAACGGCGATCGTTTTTTCACGGTTAGCCTGCATTTCAGCTTCTCGACTGTAGTAGATCCGATTGCTGCTCATGATTCTCCCTTTCCATTGCCTTGCAAATTACATTACATCATACAACAGCAGCATTAGAAGTGGATAAAAAAGTGTTTAGGAATGCTGGATAAAGATGGGTGACACGAGCCATTGTCGCAGGCAGTTGACGCGCCTACAATGAAATGCGAAATGTAAGGAAAGGAGTAGTTCAATGTTGAGGATAATTGGTATTGGTGTAATGCTGCTGCTGAGTGTTTCCCTGGTAACCGCTCAGACCGATTCCTGTAGCGCCGTAGGCGGTACCTGGGCGGAGGATGAAGGCAAATGCAACCTGGATACCACCCTTGAGATCACAATGGAGTATCCCATCGAGGTCGTGGGCCATGAAAATCTGCAAAACATGATCGACGCTTATCTGGGACAGCTCAAGCGCGATTTTGTGGGCTTTTACAACGACACCGAGTCGCATTATTCCAACGGTTATACCTGGACGCTGGACGAGAATGTGCAGGTCTTCCACTATTCAGAAGATGTGATCAGCATCGTATTTCAGGTGTATGAGTTCACTGGCGGGGCGCACGGCAATACCAATTACAACACCGTCACGTATGATCTGGCCGCTGATGAGGTGGTGACGCTGGATGATGTGTTCCAGGCTGGCAGCGATCCTTTCGCCATCATTGCCCCAATTGTGGAAGAGGAACTGACTTTGCGCTTGGGCGAGATGGCGGATACCAGCTGGATTGAAGAAGGCAGCGGCGAGAACCCCGCCAACTATCAGTATTTTGCGCTGACGCCGGACTCGCTGATGATTTTCTTCCCGCCCTACCAGATCGCTGCTTATGCGGCAGGCACGCAGACTGTCGAAATTCCCCTGACGGACCTGGCCTCGGTGCTGGCACCCGCGTTTCAGCCTTGATACAGGGACTAAAAAGGGGCAGCCGTGCTGGCTACCCCTTGTGATACTTTACGGAAAATCCGCTTTACACTCAGTCACCCACAGCCGGTGCTTTGGCACGCTCGACAATCGGCGCAGAGATATCCGCTGATTCGTCGCGGTCACTGCGCTGCACTGCCCAGATGATCAGCGCGATGCCGATCACGCAGATCAACAGCGTGGGGATCGTGGCTTCTGGTGCCTGCGTCTGCACGACGATGGGGGCCATGATCAGCGCGACGAGGTTCATCACCTTGATCATTGGGTTAAGCGCCGGGCCAGCCGTATCCTTGAAGGGATCGCCGACAGTGTCGCCGACGACGCTGGCTTTGTGATTCTCGGTGCCTTTGCCGCCGAAGTTGCCATCTTCGATATACTTCTTGGCGTTATCCCAGGCACCGCCAGAGTTCGCCATAAACACCGCCTGCAACTGGCCTGATAAGATCACACCAGCCAGGAAGCCGCCGAGCGCCTGCTCCTTGAGCAGCAGACCGACGACGATCGGTGATACGATCGCGATCAAGCCGAGCGGGATGAGTTCCGCCTGTGCCGAACGTGTGGAGATGGTCACGCACTGGGCATATTCCGGTGTGCGCTGGCCGCTGGCGATCTCAGGGATGCGCAGTTGGCGACGCACTTCCGCCATGATGAAACCGGCGGCGCGATTGACGGCTTTGATGAGCAGGCCGCCGAACAGCAGTGGCATGGCGCCACCAAGCAGCAAGCCGATAAAGACGGTCGGATTGGCGAGGTTGATGACCTCATCAATGACCATACCCTCTGGCGCGACACGCTTGATGTCGATGAAGAACGAGCCGAACAACGACACAGCGGCAATCACCGCCGAGCCGATGGCAATGCCTTTGGTAATGGCCTTGGTGGTGTTACCAGCCGCGTCCAGGTCGGCCAGGATTTGCCGTGCTTCAGGCGAGAAGTCCTGCTCACCGGCCAGCTCTGCGATGCCGTTGGCATTATCGGAGATTGGCCCGAAGGTGTCCATCGAGACGTTATTGCCAGTGTGCGAAAGCATCCCGACGCCGATCAACGAGACACCAAACAGCGTGTAGACGAAACGATCCGCTGCGGCGACTTCGTGCATACTGATAAGGAACAGCGCCGCGACCATGATCCACAATGCCTGGAAGATGCCGCCAATGAGATTTTTCTGTGTGTAGCCGCGCGCAATTGCCAGCAGCGACAACACCACGCCAATCAAAAAGACCGGCAGATGCAGATTCGCCGGGAAGGTCACGCTGTAGACCAGCACCGATGCGCCCAGACTGGCGATAATAACCAGCACGGACCAGACACTGGAGAGATAACCGAGCGAAATGCCTTCCAGAATAACCAGCGCCGGGCCAAAAGCTGTGGCTTTGGAGATATTCTGGACGCGCTTGCTCTTGGCACTGGTGGCATAGGAGGTCAATGGGTTGAAAACCACGGCCAGCGCCACGCCGACCGCAACCAGCGACCCGAGCGAGAGATAAGTCAGCGAATTGCCATCCGGGGCCTGTGAACCGGCATAAGCGACTGCCAGCACGAAGGTCGAAATGATGGTGATCGCGCTCGAAATCTCGTAGCTCTTGTACATGGCTTCTTCAGCGTCGTCCACTTTCCACATGGAGACCATGTAAGTGCCGACGATGGAACTCACCACGCCGATGCCGCGTACCAGCAAGGGCAGGACGATCCAGAACAGTTGACCGGTCAGCGCGGTCAGCGCCAGACCAAGGATCAGGCTGGAGACGATAGTGACTTCGTATGATTCGAAGATGTCGGCAGCCATGCCAGCGCAGTCGCCCACATTGTCGCCCACCAGGTCGGCGACCACAGCGGCATTGCGCGGGTCATCTTCTTCCATGCCAGCTTCGACTTTACCGACGAGGTCTGCGCCCACATCAGCAGCTTTGGTGTAAATGCCGCCGCCCACGCGCATAAACAGCGCGAGGAGCGTTCCGCCGAACCCAAATCCGAGCAGAACATCCGGGGCGGCCTTACCAAAGACAATGAAGATGAGGGTGCCGCCTAACAAACCCAGGCCATCGGTCAACATTCCGGTGATCGTGCCAGAACGATAGGCAATCGTCAGTGCACGTTTAAAGCTCTTGCGAGAGGCTGCTGCGACACGCACATTGCCCTGAACGGCCATGTTCATGCCGATGAAGCCGACAGTCGCGGAGAAGGTCGCGCCCATCGCAAAGGCCAGCGCACGGCCAATGGCGACACCGGTCACGGCACTGCCGCACTCAACCGCACCAGCCACGCGCTCCGGGTTAAAATCCAGATAACCATAACTGGTCGCGATCTGCTTGGGGGTCTGTGCCGGGTTGGCGAGCGCGGTCAAAATCTCGCTTTCGGCGATGCCGGTGGTTGCGGCGATGTTGGTCGCATAAGCCTCTTCTACCGCTCCTGGGCAGAACAGCTCGTTGGCTTCGCCAGTGGGTTTGACCAGCGCGACGCTGGCGAACATGGCGATGGTGAGGACGACGATGAGAATGGCGATGGTGCGCAGTTGTGTTCGCAGATAAGCGTTGGCCCCATCACGGATAAAACCCCAGATACGCTGCATCGCTTCGCTGCCTTTTTCAGCAGCGAAGGTCTGGCGGGCCAGCCAGAACGCGTATCCCAGGGCCACGAAAGCGGTTGCAAGCACGACCAGAATCATGACTTGCTCAAATGGTTGGATTCCCTGCATGGCCTGCATTGACTAATGTCTCCTTCTTAAAAACCTATTTAATGGGGCAAAAACCTCTGTTTTCCAGAGCCGGTGTAAACGACGATTCCTATTGATTTGGGTAGCTGCGTCCGTACCGGAAAATTTCGTTCAAAAAAATTTATCCACTTTGATTGTACTGCCGTTGGTTCGGTAGGGGGCCGGTCGACGACGATGATTGTGATATATATCACCAACAGGGTATGACATTGTTTTGAGGATCGCAGCCAGGCTTTGTGAAGTGAAACGGCCTGTCG
>JAIOHN010000092.1 GCA_019912985.1 Anaerolineae bacterium
CGCGAGATCAATCACGGTTTCCCAATAGGAACTGCCATCATGCGCACGCAGCATCTGATCGCCCAACAACGGATGACCACTTGCGGAACCACGTGCAGTTGCGGCCCGGCGCACATCCTGGCCCGCTTCCTCAGCAAACCAGTAGCGCTCTTTCTGCCAAGGATAGGCAGGCAGCGACACGATATTGCCACCTTCAGGATACAAGCGGTTCCAATCCACTTCGTATCCACCCGTATATAATGCGCCCAGGCTTTCCAGCATGGTTGCCCGCTCATCCTGTTCGCGACGTATGGAGGCCAACGTCGTCAGGCTGAACTCACTGGCATAACCACGCTCAATGGCAGGCAGAAGCACCGGATGGGGGCTCATCTCGATAAAAGTGTTCAATCCATCGGCAAGCGCGTTTTCGACTGCCAACGCGAAGCGCACCGGCTGGCGCAGGTTGCTGCCCCAGTAATCCGCACCGAACGCCTCACCAGCCAGCAGTTCACCCGCCACAGTCGAATAGATGGGGACATCCCCGGCAGAAGCCTGCAACTTACCCAGGTCCTGCACCAGCAGCGGACGCAATTTGTCCATATGGGGGCTGTGGGCTGCGACATCAACATTCACAAACCGGCAAAAGATGTCCTGACTTTCAAGCTGTGAGACAATCGCTTGCAACGCGACCGGATCGCCAGAGAGCACGGTTGAGGTCGGCCCATTGCTGACCGCGACTCCAACCTGATCCGAGCCGCTTTCCGCAACCACTTTTTCGGCCTCGGCATACGTCAATTCGACCAGCGCCATCGTACCCTTGCCGCTCACACGCTTCATCAACTGGCTGCGACGGCAGATCACATGCGCAGCATCCTCAAGGCTCAAAACGCCTGCGACACAAGCAGCGGCGACCTCACCCATGCTGTGGCCGATTACCGCATCAGGTTCGACTCCCCACGAGCGCCACAGCGCAGCCAGACCCATCTGCACTGCAAAGATGACCGGCTGAATCACATCGATTTCATCTAAAGATTCACCGGCACTGAGCACATCCATCAAAGACCAGTTGACGAAAGGCCGCATGGCCGCATCACACTGTCCGAGCGCTGCTCGAAAGACGGGTTCTTGTTCCATGAGCTGACGGCCCATGCCAACCCATTGCCCACCCTGGCCGGAAAACACAAAAGCAATCTTATGGACATCCACATGCGGTTTCGCGTTCAGCCCATTTTCACCATTAGCGTAAGCCGTCAGTTGTTCACGCAGATCATCCTGGCTGCGCACGACCATCGCCAGCCGCTGATCATGGTGGGGATGTCGCGTGCTGGCAGTATAAGCCAGGTCGTGCAGGCTGATACGCTCGTCCAGCTCAAGGTACTGCCGGGCCACATCAATCAGCGCGTGCTCCTGTCTGGCCGATAGCGGCAACAGATAAGTTTCACGCGGGTGTTTGACGAGATGTGGTTCCTGGCGTGGTGCTTCTTCCAGCACGATATGCGCGTTGGTCCCGGTCACACCAAAGGAATTGACGCCTGCGTAAGCCATGCGAGAGGCATCGCCCGGCCATTCGGTCAACTGCTGCGGAATTGTCAGTGGATAATCCCAGGGAATGGCTGGATTCGGCTCATGCAAATGCAGGCTGGGAGGTATCTGCCGGTACTTCAGGCATAATATCGCTTTAATCAGACCAGCCATCCCCGAAGCAGCTTCGGTATGGCCGATGTTCGTTTTCACCGAGCCGATCAAGCAGGGACGATCACTCAACCGCCCTTCGCTCATCACACTCCCTAAGGCGGTCAGTTCTACCGGGTCGCCTACCCGTGTCCCCGTGCCATGCGCCTCAACATATTGCACATCAGCCGGGTTCACACCCGCCACGCGATAGGCATCACGCAGCATCAGCGCCTGAGTATCGGAGCTGGGCGCGACCAGCAGTTCACTGCTGCGCCCATCGTTATTGACCGCACTGCCGCGAATCAACGCATGGATAGGGTCGCCATCGGCCAGTGCTTGCGACAGCGGCTTGAGTAGGATGACGCCAGCGCCTTCACTACGCACATAGCCATTGGCTGAAGCATCGCCAAACTTGCAGCGGCCATCCGGCGACAGCATCCCTGAACGGGAGTAACCAATGGTGATATCCGGTGTGAGGATCATGTTGACCGCCCCCACCAGCGCCATTTTCGATTCGCCGTCCCGCAGGCTCTGCACCGCAAGGTGTGTCGCCACCAGCGAAGATGAGCAAGCCGTATCGAGCGTCAGGCTGGGTCCGTTGAAATTGAAAAAGTAGGACAACCGCCCAGAGGCCGCGTAGCGCCCGCCACCGGTTGTCACATACAGGTTGATATCTTCGACCGAGTCATACATCCGGTCTTCGTATTCGTTGGTCCACATGCCCACAAACACGCCGGTATTGCTGCCTGCCAGTTTCTTCGGCACCTGTCCCGCATCTTCCAGCGCTTCCCAGGCAACCTCCAGCAGCAGCCGCTGCTGTGGGTCCATGGCCTGGGCTTCGCGCGGGGAAATGCCGAAAAACGTCGCATCAAATTCCTCAATATCATCAAGGAATCCGCCAAAGCGGGTAGCGAC
>JAIOHN010000921.1 GCA_019912985.1 Anaerolineae bacterium
ATATTCGCGTTGAGGCGCATCTTCTCGCATCAAGGTCAGATAGGGGGCAATGAATGCCCATTCTTCGTCATTTACATCAGTGGGGTATGGTTTTCTATCCATTCCCCCATTCTATCGTCAAAAGTGCCTAACAGCCTCTAGTGGCTCAGACACATTGCCTATACCATAATTGCGCCCCCAGTGACGTCGAGAACTGCGCCTGTAATCCATGATGCATTATCAGAAGCAAGAAAGAGCGTCGCATGAGCTACGTCCTCCGGTGTGCCGAGGCGACGGAGGGGGTGTAAGTCAATCATGGCTTCTTGCCGTTCTTGGGGAATACGATCCTGGTTGCGTTCAGTGAGAATGGTTTCTGGAGCAATGCAGTTCACTCTTATCCCATATGGACCGGCCTGGGCAGCTACATCTTGTGTAAGCATTATTATGCCAGCCTTGGCGGCTCCATAAGCAATCGGAGCATTCGCATGTGGGGTGCGGCCTGCCGCTGACGTGATGGTGATAATATTACCGCTCCTGCGCTGTTTCATGCCGGGTAGGAAACTCTTAAGTGTTAGAAACGTTGCTGTCAAGTTTCCATCGACCGTAGCCCGCCACCCGTCTTCTGGGATTTCTTCAAGCTGGGCAGGAGGTGTGTAGTTACCACCAGCGTTTGCAATCAAGATATCAAGAGGCCCGAATCGGTTTTCAATTTCGCTACGCATCGCTTCGATTTCCTGAAATTTGGTTACATCTCCTGTGACTGTCATGCTCTTGCCATTGTGTTCGGTAATCATATGCGCCACAGCTGCCAGTGCGGTTTTATCTCGACCGTGCAAAACGACTTTTGCGCCTTTCCACGCAAACTCCTGGGCTATTGCTGCGCCGACTCCTCTGGAACTGCCCGTTATCAATACCGTTTTGTTCTCAAAACCGGTTAGGACTTGTGATACCTGTTCGGTGAAATTTTGATCTGACATATTCTTCTTCCATATCGATTCGACATACGCAAACCGTGCGAGCTGAGAATTGGCCGTGCGACCGCTGTGTCAGCCCAAGTGCAAATCTATTCGCGTGGATGGTGTGCGGGCTACTTTAAACTGAGAGGGCATGTGTGAGCGAAGTAACAGCGCCTTCGGCAGCCGTGTGCGCCACAACTAACGGGTTGTCCATCAGTGGCTATACATCTGGAGTACCTCGCCTAAGCGCTTCGATATTGAGAGCGCAGTTCCTTAGCATCAAGCTCCGAATGTCCAATCAGTGATGCAAAATTATTCTGGTCTCAAGGCGATTCCTTTGCTTGTTTTGCCATCTTAGTTGATTATGAAATGGATGTCTTGTAAAAATTCAATCAATTTCATCCAATCTTCGAGGCTCGCATCAGTGAAAAACGAATGGGGCACAAAGCTGCGTAAGCCATTAATCAGAACCGTGTGCCCCGGTTTTCACTACCCTGAAAAGACTGGGCTTATCCCAGGCGATGGCGCTATTTATAAAAGCCTTTACCTGTTTTTTGACTTCCATTGTTGGTAGGTCACATCTATGGAGGTGTAACGGGCTTGTAGGCCAGCAAGACGACGCCTGAGCCAAATGTATTGGTTTCGGCTAGTTTGAGGGTTATATTGCTCTTGTCGCTAAAGAGACGTTTGCCGCGCCCCAACACCACCGGGCAAATGAGGAGCCGATACTCATCAATGATATTGTGAGGTATCAGCGATTGAACAAGTCTCGTACTGCCCGGGATCAGAATATCTTGACCGGGCACCTGTTTCAGCCTGGATATTTCTTGGACAACGTTCTTTTTGATGAGTATTGAATTATTCCAGTCAGCTGCTTCCAGTGTTGTCGAAATAACAACCTTCGGCAGACGGTTCATACGATCAACATAGGCATCATCGGTTTGAATAGGTCCCGATTCCGCAAAGAATTGATAGGTCGCTCGGCCCAGAAGAAGCAAATCGGCTGCAAACAATTCATCGTATTTGAGTTGTGCGATCTCGTCATTCCAGAATGGCGGAGCCCACTGCTGCGGCGCTTCAGAGACGCCATCCAACGACACGAACTCTGAGACAATTACCTTCCGCATGATGAACCTCACGAAGCCCCACAATTTCAAACCGAAACACTTCTCTATCTTAGGTGAATGGGAGCAGGTTGGCTTGTAAAAATTCAATCAATTGAGACACCGTAGAGAAATAAGCTGGTTGCAAGAGGTGGTTTAACAGGATACACGGCTAGCTCTTGTCAT
>JAIOHN010000922.1 GCA_019912985.1 Anaerolineae bacterium
CTCTATAAGACTTGCATAATTTTCAAATATTAAATTGCCAGTAATATTATTTTCAATTACGATATTAATTAATGAAAATACAATGGCCGCTAATGAAGAAAATATAATCGCCTTTTTTATTTTTCCTATGTCGTGAACGGGTAAATAAAGCAAGAAAAGTCCAATTGCTATTAATACCTTTTTTATAATATTAAAATCTGATTCGAGCCTGCCAAATATAATAGCAACTACAATTAAGTAAAGGAAGAAACCAATAAAAAGGATAACGGGTTGTGTTTTAATTTTTGCTAAATCAACTTTAGAAACAACAAAGGGGAAAGCAATTACTAGAATAACTAATAATATATTGGGTAATGCCCTTACATAGTTATCGAAAGGAATAATTAGATAAAGTAAGAAAAAAGCATAGGGATAAACGGCTCCTAGCAATGGCTTCATAAAATAATCTATTTCATTATAAATTTACGGAAAGGTAAAAAACAATATAACACTACATGCACAATCTGCAAAATTTAACCTATTTCATTTATGAATTGAATTGATCTAAGAAATTGGTAGATTTTGATACGAATAGGCAATGATATCGCCATATTTTTGACAGTGTTTATTACTTAATATGCTTAGAAAAATCTTTATGTTCGCTCTTTAAAAGTTCTTCCTTTGAAAGGTTCTTAAAATAATTGAAGGTTTTCATCATCCCTTCCTCTCTAGTCACTTTAGGTTCCCAATTTAAAATCTCTTTAGCTTTTGAAATATCCGGTTGCCTTTGCAGTGGATCGTCTTGTGGCAATGGTTTAAAAACAATCTTTTGTGAAGTACCTGTTAATTTTATAATCTCTTGAGCAAAATCTAAGATAGTAATTTCATGAGGGTTTCCAATATTCACAGGCAAAGAATAATCGCATAAAAGCAAATTGTACAAGCCCTGAACCTGATCGTCGACATAGCAAAACGACCTTGTTTGTGAACCATCCCCAAATACGGTAAGATCTTCCCCTCGAAGGGCCTGACCAATAAAGGCCGGAATCACACGACCGTCGTTTAGTCGCATTCTTGGACCGTAGGTGTTGAAAATTCTTGCTATTCGTGTTTCTACACCATGAAACCGATGATAGGCCATTGTAATCGATTCCTGAAAGCGCTTCGCTTCGTCATATACTCCTCTTGGGCCAATGGTGTTTACGTTTCCATAATATTCTTCGCTTTGAGGGTGCACCAGCGGATCCCCGTAGACTTCAGATGTAGACGCAATTAGTATTCGAGCTCCCTTCTCTTTTGCCAATCCCAATAAATTATGCGTACCTAAAGAACCTACTTTTAAAGTTTGAATTGGAATCTTTAAATAATCTATAGGACTAGCGGGTGATGCAAAATGAAGAATGTAATCTATCACTCCGGGAACATGGACAAATTTTGTAACGTCATGATGGTAAAATTCAAAATCTTCAAGTTTAAACAGATGCTCAATATTTTTTAAATCACCTGTGATTAGGTTGTCCATACCAATTACTTGATATCCTTCCTTTATAAATCTATCGCAGAGATGAGAACCTAAAAATCCCGATGCCCCAGTTATTAAAACTCTTTTCTTCATTAGTTTATTTGTTTTCTTCCAATGGATATATAGGTAAATCCTTCTGTTTCTAAATCTTCTATTCTGTATAAGTTTCTGCCGTCAAAAATGACGGGTTCCTTTAATAATGACTTTAGTTTTTGAAAATCTGGGGTTCTGAAAATACTCCATTCCGTACAAATCAATAAAGCATCCGCATTTTCCAATGCCTCGTACATAGAATTTGCATAGATTAATTTGTCACCAAATTGTTTTTTAATATTGGGCATGGCTTCGGGGTCAAAAACACGTAAACTCACCCCTTTTTGAAGCAACGAATTCATCATATATATAGAGGGTGCTTCTCGCACATCATCGGTTTCGGGTTTAAAAGCTAATCCCCATATTGCAATTGTTTTAGAAGCTAGTTCATTATTGAAATGCCCTTCAATTTTAGGAATTAAAATAGTTTTTTGTTTGTTGTTAACTTCAATTACAGAATTCAAAATTTTAAAATCATAGTTCGAATCTTGTCCTGCTTTTTGTAACGCTTTCACATCTTTTGGAAAACAAGAACCTCCGTATCCTATCCCCGGGAATAAAAAGCGCTTTCCAATACGAGAATCCGTCCCCATTCCAACACGAACCTTATCTACATCTGCTCCTACTTTTTCACAGTAATTGGCAATTTCGTTCATAAAGGTAATTTTTGTGGCCAAAAATGAATTGGCTGCGTACTTGGTCAGTTCGGCCGATTTCTCATCCATCACGATAATAGGGTTGCCGGAGCGAACAAACGGACTGTATAATTTTTCCATTAAAAGAATAGCCCGTTGGCTGGTAGAACCTACTACAATTCGTTCAGGTTTCAGAAAGTCATCAACGGCAAAACCTTCTCTTAAAAATTCGGGATTTGATACTACATCGAAGTCGCATCCGGCGTTTTTAGCTATAACTTCAGAAACTTTTTCAGCTGTCCCAACGGGAACTGTGCTTTTATCAACAATAACCTTATAGGTTTTGATCTTCTTTCCGATTTCTTCTGAAACCGTAAGAACGTACGACAAATCCGCAGATCCATCTCCGTCTTCGGGAGTAGGCAGTGCTAAAAAGACAATGTCTCCGTGTTTGAGCCCCTCGTCCAGCGAGGTAGTAAACTTCAGCCTATTTGCCCTGATATTACGGTCGAATAAGACATCTAAATGTGGCTCGTAAATTGGCACAATACCAGATTGCATCTGTGCGACCTTCGATTTGTCAATATCTACACAAACCACTTCATTTCCTGTTTCAGCAAGACATGTCCCTGTAACCAACCCAACATATCCAGTACCTATTACTGCTATTTTCATCTATCTTTTTTATTTAAAAAGTCCTTAATGATAAGGAAAACGGATAGCGGATACAGTATAAAATATCTTTTGAATAATCCCTTTTCCATCAACAATCTATAAAACCATCTAAGGTGAAGTTTATTAATAAATTTGGGGTAATAACGAACTCCCTTTTTAGCAGTTTGACTAATAAAGGCCCCACATGTATAGACTGTCTTGTTAAACTGAGTTCCTATAAGTTGGACAGCAAATTCTTCCTGCTTTGGTGTCCCCAAACCTACAAAAACTAAATCTGGCGCTAATATATTAATTCTATCAATTATTGTTTCAGCCTTCTCTTGTTGAAAAAAGCCATTAGAAGACCCCACTATATTTAATCTTGGGTGTTTTTCATTGATAACCAAAATAAATTTCTGAATCTCCTTTTGAGAGGCTCCTATAAAATATACTTTCTTATCTTTCTGTTCGCATAAATGAAAAAGTTCTTCAAAATATGAACTAAAATCTGGCGATAATCTTTTGATTTTTTTGAAAAAAAGTATCCTCACTAATACAACAAGTAAAATACCATCAAGAGTAAAATAGTTAATGGACTTAACCAAATACGGTGATTTCCTTAATTGAATATAGTTGTAAACATTTACGTAAGAAATAATGCCTTTTTCTTCAAAAAAATCAAAGTCAGAAGAAATTTTTGTAAAAATGTGATGAATCATCCAATTAATTCTTAAATACTATTTACAAGTGGTTTTTAAACAAACCGCAAATGTAAAATACTTTTTAACTTTAGACTTCTATTTTTGAAATTCATTGTTGTATTTTAACAAAGGGTTGCTCAATATTTCTTGAGGAGAAAACTCCTGTGTCCATATGTTTCTTTCACTATTAAATTGACCAATTCTAATTTTTACGAAAGAATCAATAGGTAACCGAACTCTTGTGATAAACAAGTTGGAATAGGCGGGTGACAGTTGTTTTTGAAAATTTTGACTTCCAAGAGTAAACGATTTATTGACGAAATTGTTTTCTGTATTAATAAAATGAAGCATAAATTTGTCTTTGAATGAATCGTTTACCTTTGTAATAACATATATGAAATCAGTATCATATAATATGTAGAATCCATGGGTGTTCTTTAAAAAAGTTCCTGTCTGGAGGCTTAGTTCAAAGCTTTCCGCAATAATATTCTTACCAACTGTATCCATGAATTGATTGTTATATAATGAAACATCTGCTTCTAAATCACTTACTGGTATTTCCTTTACCCATATATTTTGAGTACTATTGTCTGCTAGTCGCACATATTGTCCAGTTCGTAATATTTTATAATCATCCCTCACTAAAGGTGCTTCAATTATTGATAACCTTTTAAATTTGTTAAATAGGGTGTCATTGATTAAATAATTTCTGCCAATAAAATCTTTGTTTATAAAGGTATTATTCTCTTTAACAAAATGTAGCATGAAGTTGTCTTCACTAAATCCGGTTTCAGCACTAGTTAAATAATAAATTCTATTGTTATATATACAAATCCCCAAGTTCTCTGAAACTTGAAAATAATATCCATTCACAATGGCTCTATTTAGAAGTGTGTCATTTTTTGTGTTGCCAGATTTCTCCGTTAAATCCTTTTCGAGATTGATACAGCTAATAAAAAAATTAAATATTAGCAGAAGAAGGGTTCCATTTTGTAATTTGCTTAACATAAATTTATAGTGTGTATCGTCA
>JAIOHN010000923.1 GCA_019912985.1 Anaerolineae bacterium
CGGCGACCTGAAGGAAGACATCGCCAACCGCTTCAGTAACAACGTGAAGGGCTACAAGATCAGGCTCGCCGCCGAGATCGGCAAGCAGTCCAACAATGACCGTGTCGTCAAGAACTGGGCGGTGCTGGTAACGGTCTATCAATTACTGTCAAAATTTCTGAGCGAGATGGACGAGGACTATCTGCTTCCGGGTGGGCACGATGTGATTGTGGAAAGCGTCCGCACCTTGCGGCAGGAACGTGCCAGCGAGGTGTTTCTCGATATTCTGGGGCAGCTTATCGCTGGTGGGCAGGCCGTGATTGCCGACGATATAAGGAATCCGCGTGAGTATCCGCCCGGTGTGACGGTGGTCGGCTACAAAGACGAAGGTTTTGTTTACTTGCTGCCAGAGATCACTCATCGAGAGGTCAATCGGGTGCAGCCGCTGCGCTTCACCGTGACCGCCATTGGGATGCAATTAAGGGAAGATGGTATCCTGATACCGGGACCGACTAACCTCAGCATGCAGAAGCGCGTTCGAGGTGGTCGGGTACGATTCTGGCAGTTGACCTCCGAATCCTTTGTTGAGACAGTTGAGACAGCTGGGACAGGGAGCAGATAGACCGCAAGACTCACGGCACGTGTACCTGAATAGTGGTTGAGTAAATTGAGACACTTGAGACTCTTGGAGGATACACACAAGAGTCTCTTTTTAATGTAGAAACATATCGTCCTCAACTGGCATATGTGGCACAACTTATGACACCGGTTCTACTGAATTTCGAAAAAATCACTCCCATGCCAGGATGCTGCACGAGTACCAAAACTGAGGTTGAGACAGTTGAGACAGACACTTATAGAATCGTGGTAAGAACGAATGTGAGCGAAAACAGGGACTTGACCAAAGGAAAATGGGACATTCAGGACGTATGCAAGTAATAGACGTGGCAGGTGTGAACTACTCCAAGTTGAGCAGTTCACCCGTTTTTTCAAGTGGCAATCAATAGGATGATTATCAATATTAGACTTACTGGTGGTTGCTTTTTGCACAAGTGATAGATATTTTAATTGCGGATGCGTAATCTTCCTAAAGTTTGTAGATCAATGGGTGTTTCACCATTTGCCTCACGGATTACTTGCGATAACAGGCAGTTGTCTACAGTCATCGTCTTCAAGTACCACGTCTTCTCGAACCCAAAGGCCACGATCTTCAGTCATATCTCCAACACGCCACCATATGTAGCCGTCTGCACCTTGCGTTTGAGCATCTGCCAAAATCACTGTATTTCGGGCGCGACTTCCATCTTGAGAGTAAGTCGTACCTGGACCGGCCCTTAAGTTCACGTCAAAGCTGGTTCTAACATTACAGGTGTTAGTGTCTGATGCGGAACGATTCACACCAGCACTGCCATCATTGGCTCGGTTGACGACTATTTGGTAATTGCCCGAACTAAAAGAGATTATAGCTAAATTGTGCACTTCTATCACATACGATCCATCCGTGGGTATTCGCTGACTTAGGATACGACTGTCTCCAACATTGCCTTCAAAATCATCACCTAGCGCCAACTCAGTTCCAAAAGCGTCGCTCAGTGTAATGAAAGAATCAAACTCAGCGACGACACTTATGTCGACAATGTCGCCAGCACTTGCCTCAAATGTCCAATAGTGGCTTTCACCAGGTTGCAAAAAGCCTGTTTCGTTTATGCTAATTGACAATACAGAATCTGAACCAGAATTACCTGTTATGCCAGCATCAGTCACTAATAGTGAGTATTCTTCTCCAAGGAGACCCTCGGAGTCGCCCCAAACCTTTATCGTATATTCTTCAGTCCAAGGAAGCCTGAATCCCAATATGCGACTGTCACCTGGATCTTCTGAAAAATTATCGTTAAACGCCAAAGAGAAACCCTCACTATTAAAGAGTTCAACAGTCGAGTCAAATTGAGCGCTAACGATGATATCGATTACGTCTCCTGCTTGGCCGTTCAGAACCCAGACATCCGTTGCGTTGGCAAAAAGTGTAGCATCAATGACCTCGCCAATATTGATTGGCGTGTCTTGTATAACATCAAATGGTTTAACTTCGGCAGGCGTGACTTCGATAGGAGCCGGGGTTGGGAAAGGTGTTACGCGGAGGTCACTCACATCAGGGGCGCAAAGCGGTTCGATGCTATATTGATTTCGTTCTGCACATGTCAAATCTAGCGTGTATCGATTCTTGCCTACCCAGTCTAGCAGTTCTGTATAGGAGTAAATCCTGCGAACCGTACTCCCTAGTCTGCCTGTGGTTAAGATCTGACCAGAATCACTGAGGTAGGACGAACCTAGGGTGTCCTGCAAGACAATGAGTTTTTCGCCAGTTGAAATGCTCCAAACAGTTTCTCTATTGTTCTGGTGATCTGTCGAGAGCGCGACAATCGTTCCATTTTGCGCATTGTATCTCACCGCCCGTGTATCTGCTGGTAAGATAACATTCTGAGCAACTATAGAACCCGCCTTATCCAAAACGGTCACTTCTTGATGTCGGGAACTATTGTTTACGCCATCCTCGTCTGTACTCTCGTGAAGAATGACAATGTACTCCTGTGTAATATCAAAGGCTACGTTGACAATTCTGGAGAAATCCCTGGTAATCTCCCACAGTGTTTCGCTATTCATCACACTGATTAGCATCATTGAATATGAATCACATGATGGAAATTCAGGTAAGCAACGTGAAGCTACCGCATATTCTCCTGCTGAACTGAGTGCATGCACAAAGTCTATTGGGATGCGCACTGTTGGCGAATTTGATATGATATCCCATACAACTATCTCATCCAAGCAAGGATACCACGGTATATTGACGTTTTCGCAGTTCGACGAAATGATTGTGTTTTCATCATATATAGCAATGCGTTTAATACCTGCCTCATCGGATTGAGGCAGGGGATTTGGAGTATACGTTTGCAAAAGCTGTTGGGTGTTTGTGTCGAACACCGAAATTGACCTGTCATTCATGCCAATAGCAAGTTTCCCTGCTTCGAGATCGAATCCTACTGCGCTTATCCAAAGTCCCTCTCCAGTGGCTGGAGGCACAACCGATATAGAGGGTATTGTCACTTCAATACTTTGATCTTCTACATCCCATAAAACTAGGCTTATTTCATAGCAGCCACTTTCTTCGCGTTGATCACAAGTTTGGGTAAGAAGATAGCGATCGTCGAAAATAACGTTCTGATTGGCATCAGGCAGCAGTTCGAACCTGAAATCCAGATTCTGGATCACATTTCCAGGTTTTACTGCCCAGAGAATAATTGTGCCATCACTGTCTGCTGATGCAACCAAACGACCATCTAGACTAAATTCTACATCATTGACCGTTCCAGTGTGTCCAGCAAATTCCAACATCACAGAATCAGCGAATAAATCCTCCACAATAACAGTCTCGAAGTCGGATGTCACAAGCAGGGAATCAACAGAATTGTAGGGGCCATATAAGCTCATGTCAGCTCCCCCCACCGACAGCCGCCACTCGGAGTCTACAAGTTCACCTGTCTGCGAATTCCATATCGCGAAACTGCCGGACGTACGCGATACGATGTATGCGGCAGAATAATCATAATTGACATCTCCAACACCTCGCTCCGGAAGTTCGGTTAGTGGGTTTATGGGAGTAATATGTAATATTGGTTCTAGCGTCTCGGTGTCCCAAATAATGATTTCGCCTTCTTCACAGATTATTTGGCCTTCAACACACTTTGCCCCACCAGTAACTAGAGTGTTTCCGTCAGGGTGAATAGCAATATCACTCAGAGTTGCAGCGGGTATGATCGCACTTTCTTTGCGGTCACTCTCGATATCCCACAGTATTATTTCGCTCTCCGCACATATCGAACTATACCTTCGTTGATCGGGGGGAAGCTCCGGATTTTCCGTAACCTCATGGCAACCAATTGACGCTAGACGTAATGAGTTTTTAGCGAAGTCAATAGCGTTGACGAATTGCTCAAAGTACTCAAAGGCATATTTGAGTTCAAATGTATTAATATCCCAAATCTCTATACGACCCCGATTGCAGTTTATATATCGATCTCTTCCACATCCCGCTATTGCCAGGAGATTTCCATCGTGACTGATTTCTATATCGGTTATGAATGACATTTCATTTTGAAATGAATGGATTATTTGTCCGCTTGAAATATCCCACATGTTAACGATTCCAACCCAGTTGCCAGTGCGTCTGGTATGAGCAGCTAGGAGACGTGAACCATCTGGGGTAAATCCTAGATCGTTATACTGGGTGTCTTCCGGGGTAACCAGCCAATCTCGGATGCCAGGTGCAAATGCTATTTGCTGTAATGCATCACGTGCTTCCACAGGCGGATTGGGGATTTCGTTAGCGGCAATGGCTAATGCCA